>CAVJNH010000046.1:0-21132 GCA_963651005.1 Oscillibacter sp. MSJ-31 | reverse complement strand
CGCTACGCTCCGAGGAACGTACATCCCCCTGTGGGGACTCCCCATGTCAACCCATCAGAATTGCACTTCTATCTTGAAAGTGGGGCAGCCTACCTTCGACGCGCAGCGTCAGAGGTACGATTTAGTGAGGAAAAAACCAAATAAAATCGGAATTTATGGTACATACAATAAAGTCTATCTGGAAAATAATCCGTACCTTTGCACACGGAAACTAAAACAACCGACCTTTATGACCATCATCCAAACACTCAAGACCTCCGTGTTGGCAACGACTGCCGCCGCCCTGCTGACGCAAACCGCTGCGGCGGCAGAACCCTTCGTTGACTTCACCCACGGCGACCTGCTCCTCAATCCCGGAGGACGGGTGACCGTCGCAACAGACGAGGCCGACTTCAAGGCCGTGGACATCGCAGTGCATACGCTCGCCTCCGACTTCGGACGCGTGACAGGCCACGATGCCTCGCTGCAACACACGGCAGACGCCAGCATCCTCGTGGGGACGCTCGGCCACTCGGCACTCATCGACCGGCTGGTGAAGCAGAAGCGCATCGATGCCTCGCTGCTCAAGGGGAAACGGGAGAAATTCATCATCACCGTGGTCGGCGACCAGCTCGTCATTGCCGGCAGCGACCGCCGAGGCACGGTCTACGGCATCTACGAACTCTCGGAGCAGATGGGCGTGTCGCCGTGGTACTACTGGGCTGATGTGCCCACCGTCCACCACGCGCAGGTCTTCGTCAACCGGGGCATCTACACCGACGGGGAACCGGCCGTGGCCTACCGCGGAATCTTCCTCAACGACGAGGCTCCCTGCCTCACCTCCTGGGTGAAGAACACCTTCGGCACCGACTACGGCGACCACCGCTTCTACGAGCGCGTATTCGAACTGGTGCTCCGGCTGCGCGGCAACATGATGTGGCCTGCCATGTGGGGCTGGGCTTTCTATGCCGACGACCCGGAGAACGAACGGACGGCCAATGACATGGGTGTCGTGATGGGCACTTCGCACCACGAACCCATGGCGCGCAACCATCAGGAGTATGCACGCCACCGTCGGGAATGGGGAGCATGGAACTACCGGACCAACAAGGACAAGCTGCAGCAGTTCTTCCGCGAAGGCATCGAACGCATGAAGGGCACGGAACAACTGGTGACCATCGGGATGCGTGGCGACGGCGACGAGGCCATGAGTGAGGAGGCAGACACCAAGCTGATGCAACAGATTATCACCGACCAGCGCCGCATCATTGCCGAGGCGACGGGCAGGAAGGCCGGTGAGACCCCGCAGGTGTGGGCACTCTACAAGGAGGTGCTCGACTACTACGACAAGGGCATGAAAGTGCCCGACGACGTGACGCTCCTGCTCTGCGACGACAACTGGGGCAACGTGCGCCGCGTGCCCAACGCCCGGGAGCGTCGGCACAAAGGCGGATGGGGACTCTATTACCACGTGGACTACGTGGGCGCACCGCGCAACTCCAAATGGCTGAACGTCACACCGGTGCAGCATATGTGGGAACAGTTGACGCTGGCCTACGACAACGGCATCGAACGGATGTGGATTCTCAACGTGGGCGACCTCAAGCCGATGGAGTACCCCATCACGCTGTTCATGGACATGGCCTGGAACCCCCGGCACTATGATGCCAGCCACATCACCGACCACACGCGCGACTTCTGCCGTCAGCAGTTCGGCGAGGCACAGGCCGCAGAAGCCGCCCGCCTGCTCAACACGGTATGCAAACTCAACGGACGCTGCACCGCCGAAATGATGGATGCCGACACCTATAATATATATACGGGCGAATGGCGGCAGGTGGTGGACGAATACGCCGCACTGGAGCGCGATGCCCTGCGCCAGTATCTGACCCTCGACGACCGTCAGCGCGACGCCTACCGCCAGCTCATCCTCTTCCCCATACAGGCCATGGGCAACATCCACGAGATGTACTATGCGCAGGCCATGAACCGCAAGCTCTTCGGCGAGGGGAATCCGGACTGCAACCTGTGGGCTGACCGCGTGGAACAGGCTTTCCGCCGCGACTCCATGCTCTGCGCCGACTACAACCTCAAGATGGCCGGAGGAAAATGGAACGGCATGATGACACAGAAACACATCGGCTACACCTCGTGGAACGACGACTTCCCGGCCGACCGCCTGCCGGAGGTGAAGCGCATCGCGGACGAGGTTCGAGGCGGATGGGTGTTCACCGAGAACCAAGGAGTAGTGTCCATGGAGGCGGAACACTACTACGCCACACAGGATGCCGCCGAAGCCCAGTGGACTGTCATTCCCGACATGGGGCGCACACGGAGCGGCGTGACCCTCATGCCTTATACCAAAGGGGTGGAAGGGGCTGCACTGACCTACCGTTTCCGCATGCCCGGCGGCGTGAAGAGGCCGCTGAAGGTGCACGTCGTGGTGAAATCCACCCTCGACTATCTGAACAAGGGCGGACTGACCTACCGCGTCCAGCTGGACGGCGGACCGACGGAGACCGTCAACTTCAACCACAACCTCAACGAGAAGCCCGAAAACATCTATTCCGTCTATTATCCCACCGTGGCGCGACGGGTCGTGGAGTGCACCGTGACACTGACGGCTGCAGAGGGCGAGTACCACACGCTGACCGTCATGCCCGACGACCCGGCCATCGTCTTCGAGAAGATTGTGGTGGACGGCGGAGGCTACCGGCCATCGTACCTCTTCATGGACGAAAGCCCGTGCAGAATTGACGAAGGTCAAAAATAAGGCGGTTTCACGGAAAATGCGTCCGGAAAAGTACCGGAGAATACGGAAACTCTCCTAACTTTGTACCCGGAAACAGAAAAAGAATATAGCTTTAAGGTAAAGAGATTGTGAAGGAAACGAAAGTGGGGCGTAGCGGATGACGACCCACTTTTTTTTGTGCCCGGAACTTTCAAATCATAAGCAAAAACCGAAAAATGTCTAATGTTTGTTGGCGGTTAATGGAAAAAAGTGTAACTTTGCAACTCCATACGACGGATAATACATAAGACAACACATAAAAACGGATAGAGATGAAACACCAATTACGCAGTGCGGTATGTACTGAAGGAAGACGGATGGCCGGTGCGCGTGCACTCTGGGTGGCCACGGGAATGAAACACGAACAGTTCGGCAAACCCATCATTGCCATTGTCAACTCCTTTACGCAGTTTGTGCCTGGACATACGCACCTGCACGAGATAGGGCAGATTGTCCGGGAAGAAATCGAGAAGATGGGGTGCTACGCCGCGGAATTCAACACCATCGCCATTGACGACGGCATCGCCATGGGACACGACGGCATGCTCTATTCGCTGCCCTCCCGCGACATCATTGCCGACTCAGTGGAATACATGGTCAACGCCCACAAGGCGGATGCCATGATCTGCATTTCCAACTGCGACAAAGTGACACCCGGCATGCTGATGGCGGCCATGCGACTGAACATCCCGGCGGTGTTCTGCTCGGGAGGCCCGATGGAGGCCGGACGCTGGAGAGGGGAGAACGCAGACCTCATCACCGCCATGGTGAAGGGGGCCGACCCTTCGGTCAGCGACGAGGAGCTGCAGGAAATCGAGCAGTGTGCATGCCCCGGATGCGGCAGTTGCTCGGGAATGTTCACCGCCAATTCGATGAACTCGCTCACCGAGGCCATCGGACTCTCGCTGCCCGGCAACGGCACGGTGCTTGCCACCCACGAACGCCGCGTGGAACTGTTCCGGCAGGCTGCACGCCAGATTGTGAAGAATGCGCTGGCCTATTATGAGGACGGCGACGATCGCGTGCTGCCGCGTAACATTGCCACACGGAAGGCATTCCTCAACGCCATGACGCTCGACATCGCCATGGGCGGCTCCACCAATACGGTACTCCATCTGCTGGCCGTGGCCCAGGAGGCGGGAGCCGACTTCACGATGAACGACATCGACGTGCTGAGCCGCAAGACACCCTGCCTCTGCAAACTCGCACCCAACACCCAGAAATACAGTGTACAGGAGTGCAACCGGGCAGGCGGCATCCTCGGCATCCTCAACGAGCTTGACAAGGGCGGACTGGTTGACGGTTCTGCCCTGCGCGTGGACGGAATGACGCTGGGCGAAGCCATGGCGAAGTATGACATCGCCAACCGCCCCGACATCTATTTCTCCGCGCCCGGACAACGCTTCAGCACCAAGATGGGTTCGCAGAACGAGCAGTATCCGTCGCTCGACGAAGACCGTGCCAACGGCTGCATCCGCGACATCGCACACGCCTACACCAAGGACGGCGGACTGGCCGTGCTCTTCGGCAACATCGCACAGGACGGCTGCGTGGTCAAGACGGCAGGGGTCGACGAGTCACTGTGGCACTTCGAGGGTCCGGCCGTCGTCTTCGACTCGCAGGAAGATGCCTGTGAGGGCATCCTCGGCGGAAAGGTGAAGAAGGGCGACTGCGTGGTGATTACCCACGAGGGGCCGAAAGGCGGACCGGGCATGCAGGAGATGCTGTACCCCACGTCCTATATCAAGAGTATGCACATGGGCAAGGAGTGTGCGCTGATTACCGACGGACGCTTCAGCGGCGGCACGTCGGGACTGAGCATCGGCCACATCTCGCCGGAGGCTGCGGCAGGCGGCAATATCGGGAAAATCAAGGACGGCGACATCATCGAGATTGACATTCCTCACCGCTCCATCAACGTGCGTCTGAGCGACGAAGAGCTTGCCGCACGGCCGATGCAGCCGCTGAAGCGCGACCGGCAGGTGTCGAAAGCGCTGCGGGCCTACGCACAGAGCGTTTCCTCGGCCGACAAGGGCGGTGTGAGGGTCATCGACTGATGCCCCGGTGCCGCCGTGTCACGAAAGAGAAAAACAGGAAAGCATGGAAAAGATAAAAGGAAGTGAAGCGTTGATGCTGGCACTGAAGAACGAGGGCGTAACCACCATCTTCGGTTACCCCGGAGGCTCCATCATGCCGGTGTACGACGCGCTCTACGACTATACAAGAGGGGAGAAGAAAGCCTTCGACCACATCCTCGTGCGCCACGAACAGGGGGCTACCCACGCCGCCGAGGGCTACGCCCGCGTGAGCGGAGAGGTGGGGGTCTGTCTGGTGACGAGCGGCCCCGGTGCCACCAATACCATGACGGGGGTGGCGGATGCCATGCTCGACTCGACACCCATCGTGGTGATTGCCGGACAGGTGCCCGTGGCGGCCTTGGGGACGGACGCGTTCCAGGAGGTGGACCTCGTGGGACTGGCACAGCCCATCTCCAAATGGAGCTACCAGATCCGCCATGCGGAGGACATCGCATGGGCGGTGAGCCGGGCCTTCTATATCGCACGCAGCGGAAGACCGGGACCCGTGGTGCTCGACTTCCCGAAAAACGCACAGACGGAGGAGGTGGAGTTCCATCCGCAGAAGGTGGACTTCGTGCGCTCCTACGTTGCCAGCCCGAAACTCAACGGCGAGGCGGTGGCCAAGGCGGCCCGGTGGATCAACGGTGCGAAGCGGCCGCTGGCACTCGTGGGACAGGGCGTGGAACTGGGACAGGCACAGCAGGAGCTGCGCGAATTCCTGGAAAAGACGGACATCCCGGCCGGGCGCACCATGCTCGGACTCAGTGCGCTGCCGTCCGACCATCCGCTCAACGCCGGCATGCTGGGCATGCACGGCAACTATGCAGTCAATATGAAGGAGCAGGAGTGTGACGTGCTGATAGCCATCGGTATGCGCTTCAGCGACCGGGTCACTGGAAACGTGAAGACCTACGCCCGACAGGCCAAGATTATCCATCTGGACATTGACAAGAGCGAGATAGACAAGAACGTGAAGAGCGACGTGGCCATCATCGCCGACTGCAAGGAATCACTGCCGGCACTGACAGCCCTCGTCCGCAAGGCCGACCATAAGGAGTGGCGCGACTCGTTCCTGCCGCTCCACCAACAGGAGCGCGAGCGCGTCATCGAACCGGCCATCCATCCCAAGGAGGGGCCGCTGCTGATGGGCGAGGTGGTGAATGCCGTGGCCGAGGCCACACCCGACGACGCCGTTCTCGTGACGGACGTGGGACAGAACCAGCTCTTCGCCACGCGATACTTCAAATACCATCACAGCCGCAGCCTCTGCACCAGCGGCGGACTGGGCACGATGGGCTACGGAATGCCGGCGGCCATAGGAGCGACCTTCGGGGCTCCCGGGCGCATGGTGTGCTGCTTCATGGGCGACGGAGGCTTCCAGATGTGTATCGAGGAACTGGGAACCATCATGGAACAGCAGGCTCCGGTGAAGATGATTCTCATGAACAACCACTATCTGGGCAACGTGCGCCAGTGGCAGGATATGTTCTGGCACCGGCGGCAGTCGTTCACCAAGATGATGAATCCCTGCTATGAGCTGATAGCGCAGGCGTATGGCATTCCCTACGAGGCGGTCACCGACCGCGCCAACCTGGCCGCTGCCGTCCGCAGGATGGTGGAGACGGACGGGCCGTATCTGCTGGAGTGCGCCATTCTGGAGGACGACAATGTACTGCCGATGACCCCTCCGGGACTCAGCGTCGACGACATGATGCTGGAGGTCTGAGTCTGGAAAAACAACTGTAATGGAAGATAAGACAATGAACGACAAAACCTTATACACGCTGTTGGTCTATTCCGAAAACATCGCCGGTATCCTCAACCAGATTACCGCCGTGTTCACGCGCCGGCAGGTCAACATCGAGAGCCTGAACGTGTCGCCGTCCAGTATCGAGGGCATCCACAAATACACCATCACGGCCTGGAGCGACGAAGACCAGATCAGCAAAATCACCCGTCAGATAGAGAAGAAAATCGACGTGGTGAAAGCGGATTATTTCACGGACAGCCAGCTCTTCATCCGCGAGACGGCCCTCTACAAACTCTCTACGGACACCGTGTTCGGCAACCCCGAGATCTGCCGCGTCATCCGACGGGCGGACGCCAGCATCACGGAGGTCAATCCGACGTATGTCATCGTGATGAAGTTCGGCATTACGGCCGACATCCTGAAGCTCTACCACAAGCTCAACGCCTACGGATGTGTCCTGCAGTACACGCGCAGCGGACGCATTGCCGTCACGCGCTCGACGCAGGAGCAGGTCAGCGAGTTCCTGGACGAAAGGGAACGGACGCACTGACGGGACGGAAGAAGGGTAAAATGTGTGAAAGTTTGAAAGAAAATTTGGCTGATTGGCGATAATGTGTTACCTTTGTAGCCGAAATCAGTTAGTTTATTTATACGATTTAACGATTTGCAATTATGGCAGAAATGAATTTTGGTGGCGTGGTGGAAACCGTGGTCACCAGCAAGGAATTCTCATTGGAGAAAGCACGTGAAGTATTGAAAGACGAAGTGATTGCCGTCATCGGTTACGGCATCCAGGGCCCGGGACAGGCCTGCAACCTGCGCGACAACGGATTCAACGTCATTGTCGGACAGCGTCAGGGCAAGACCTACGACAAGGCCGTGGCCGACGGATGGGTTCCCGGCAAGACGCTCTTCTCCATCGAAGAGGCTGCCGAGAAGGGCACCATCCTCTGTATGCTCCTCTCGGATGCCGGACAGATCCAGGTGTGGCCCAATATCAAGAAATATCTGAAGCCCGGAAAGACGCTCTACTACAGCCACGGCTTCGCCATCAACTGGAGCGACCGCACGGGTGTGGTTCCTCCGAAGGATGTCGACGTAATCATGGTGGCACCGAAGGGTTCCGGCACTTCGCTCCGCACGATGTTCTGCGAGGGACGCGGCCTGAACTGCTCGTATGCCGTCTATCAGGATGCCAGCGGAAAGGCCAAGGAGAAGACCATCGCCTTCGGCATCGGCATCGGGGCCGGCTATCTGTTCGAGACCACCTTCCAGCGCGAGGCCACCAGCGACCTGACCGGCGAGCGCGGCTCGCTGATGGGTGCCATACAGGGACTGCTGCTGGCACAGTATGAGGTGCTGCGCGAGAACGGACACACGCCCTCCGAGGCATTCAACGAGACCGTGGAGGAACTGACGCAGAGCCTTGGCCCGCTGTTCGGCGCAAAGGGCATGGACTGGATGTACGCCAACTGCTCCACCACGGCGCAGCGCGGCGCATTGGACTGGGCTCCCCGCTTCCACGATGCCATAAAGCCCGTGATGGAGTGGCTCTACTACTCGGTGAAGACGGGCAATGAGGCACAGATTTCCATCGACGCCAACTCGAAACCCGACTATCGGGAAGGGTTGGAGAAGGAGCTGGCAGCCATGCGCAACCAGGAGATGTGGCGCGCAGGCGAGACCGTCCGCAAGTTGCGTCCCGAGAACCAGGAGGGCTGAACATTCCTCCGACCGTAATGAAGAAATATATCTATGACCTGACCGTAAGGGGCGTGGACCGCATCAGTCCGAAACACGTCCTGATCCGGCTGTTGCACGACGGACCGCTGCCGGAGATGTGTCCCGGCCAGTTTGTCGAGGTGAGTATGGAGGGGGTCGACGGCGTATTGCTCCGTCGGCCCATCTCCATCAATTTTGTAGACCGGGAACGGAACGAGTTGTGGCTCATGGTGGCGATGGTGGGCAAGGGAACCCGTCATCTCGGACAGCTGCAGACGGGAGACACCGTCAACTGCATCCTGCCGCTGGGCCACGGCTTTACCATGCCTGCCGACAGCTCCGAACGGCTCCTGCTCGTCGGGGGCGGCGTAGGGGTGGCTCCGCTGCTCTATATGGGAGCGGAGATGCGGCGACAAGGCTGCGAACCGACGTTCCTGCTGGGCGCACGATCGAAAGACGACCTGCTGGAACTGGACCGTTTCAGCCGCTACGGGCGCGTCTGCGTCACCACCGAAGACGGGTCAGAAGGCGAACGGGGCTTCGTCACCAACCACTCGGTGTTGGAGAAGGAGACCTTCGACCGCATCGTTTCCTGCGGCCCCAAACCCATGATGATGGCCGTGGCACGCTATGCCGAACAGGCCAGCGTGGAGTGTGAGGTCTCGCTGGAGAACATGATGGCCTGCGGACTCGGCGCCTGCCTCTGCTGCGTGGAGAAGACGGTGCAGGGAAACCGCTGCGTCTGCAAGGACGGCCCGGTATTCAACGTAAAACAACTGCAATGGCAAATCTGAAAGTGAACATCGGCCGGCTGGCACTCAAGAATCCGGTCCTGACGGCCTCGGGCACCTTCGGCTACGGCCTGGAGTATGCCGACTTCGTACCCCTCGACCAGCTGGGCGGCTTCATCGTGAAAGGTACGACGCTGAAACCGCGCGAAGGCAACGACTATCCGCGCATGGCGGAAACGCCGGGCGGCATGCTGAACTGCGTGGGACTCCAGAACAAGGGCGTAGACTACTTCTGCGAACAGATCTATCCGCAGCTCAAGGATATAGACACCCACGTCATCGTCAACGTCAGCGGTTCCTCCCCCGACGACTATGCCGAGTGTGCAGCACGCATCGATGCCCTCGACCGCATCCCGGCCATCGAACTCAACATCTCGTGCCCCAACGTGAAGGACGGAGGCATGGCCTTCGGCGTGACCTGTGCGGGAGCCGAGAGCGTGGTGAAGGCAGTGCGCTCACGCTACCGCAAGACGCTCATCGTCAAGCTCTCGCCCAACGTCACGAATATAGCCGACATTGCCCGCGCCTGCGAGGCACAGGGTGCCGACAGCGTGTCCTTGATCAATACACTGATGGGGATGGCCGTCGACATCGAGAAGCGCCGCCCTGTACTCAGCATCGCCACGGGCGGCCTGAGCGGTCCTGCCGTCAAGCCGGTCGCCCTGCGCATGGTGTGGCAGGTGGCCCGTGCCGTCCGGATTCCGGTGGTGGGCTTGGGCGGCATCATGAACGCCCGCGATGCCATAGAATTCCTGATGGCGGGAGCCACCGCCGTGGAAATCGGGACAGCCAACTTCATAGACCCGACGGCCACCATGAAGGTTCGCGACGGCATAGACCGTTGGCTCGACGCCCACGGCTGCCATTCGGTCAGCGAAATCATCGGCTGTCTGGAATAAACGGATGAGCCAAACTCTTTCATTGTGTGCTTTTGTATATCTTTTCTATTCTGTTCCAGAATGCGTCAAAACCTATTTCTCATTTAGCGGATGCGTCTTTCAGCCCCCTACACTGCCAGACAATGGGCCGTCCATCAAACGCCGCATCACCTGCCAGAAGTGTTTTTTCTCCCTGTGTGTAAATTCGCCAAGTCTACACATGGCCTGCCAGAGAGATGTTCCCTGCGGATGGCCCTCCTCGTCTATCGGCCCGCCATTCTGCTGCTGCCTCATGTACTTATAGAAACCAAAGGTCACCACAATGCCAAGTCCGATGACGATGTACGTCTGTATGTCTATCGATACCCCCATCCTCCATGAGCAAAGCCAGATCAGTATCACCATGGTATTGATAAGCAGAATAAACAGAGCTGCACCCAGATGCGAAAACCCCATGTCGATGAACAAATGGTGCAGATGCGTCTTGTCAGGTTTGAAAGGTGAATGTCCTCTCAACATACGCATGATCATGACCCGCAGAGTATCGAAAATGGGGATGCAGCCAACTGCCAGAGTAAAGGCCGACAAACTGATGCCATCATTCTCCATTCGGTCGCAGTGGCTGCTGCCAGATAAGGCACAAAACGTCAAAACCGTCAGCACTACGCCTAACATCAGTGTACCACCGTCACCTATGAACATCTTCGAACGTACACCAAACACGTTGTGCAGGAAGAACGGTATCAGTGACGCTATCACCATCAGTGCCATACACACCATCAGCGGACTCCACACACTCCAGAACGCGATGGCAAAGCATCCGCAGGAAAACATACCATAACCAGACGAATATCCGTCCACGCCGTCTATCAGGTTGATGGCGTTAATGATGCCCACTCCGACCACGACAGAAAGAGGAACACCTGCCCACGGGTCTAAGTCATGAATGCCCCACAGCCCATGTAGGTCGTCGATATACACGTCTGTCATGGCGATGAATAAGCTCACTAACGCGATTTCAATAATGAGCCTCAGAGTGGCCGACAAGTCCTTCATGTCGTCCCAGATTCCCACCAGCATCATTACAGTCATCCCTAACAGCCCCCAGGCCATAACCTCGCTCTGCATAAAAAGGCTCAGCACCACACCTCCCGCAATGATGCCCGCATAGACTACCACGCCGCCCATCACAGGCACGGGTACACGTTGCTGTTTCCGTGCATTCGGGTTATCCATAATGTCATGCGCTTTTGCGAAGTGTAGCACCAACGGATACACCACCAACGACACCACCAGTGAAACCGTCACAACCAATATAGCTATATAAATATTTTCCATTATAGTTCAAACAAAAACTTTATAAAAAATTCTTCAGTTCCTTGAGGATCATACACCCTGTCCTTTACCTCAAATATCACCGTTCCATCCTCGTGAGGAATAAATGCTTGTGGCCAAGAGACAGTTTTCCCCTTTTCAACCGTTCCGGTATAGACTTGGTGAAGAAGACAAGATAATCCAGTCCGTACCAAATGATTTCATTTGGGCAGAGGCTGATGTTCTTAAGATGCCATACGGCCGACCACAGATTCCTTGCCACCGCACCTTCCTCCTTCTTCTTGAAATGTCCGAAGTTCCCTCCGTCCATTATAATCTGAAGCAGCAGCAATCCCCTCTTTTCATGCTTTGGCGCAATCAGGAATTGCTCTTCCAGTCCAAGTCTTTCATTCAGTATCCACATCACTGCTCCTGCCATTTTCCACAGTCCGAGAGAACGGAGCGTGGCTCTTATGTCTTCCTGCTTCCAACTTCCGTCGTTTTGTGTTTTCAGCAGGAAATAATAGTCCATGATTTGTCTCAGCCCGACCCCTTCGCCAAGGGCATGCCGTTGGATATGTGCCATCTGCATGATGGAGGCAAATCGGAAGTTTGGAACATAAAAGCCTTCTGCCACGCGTGTGCGTCCTTTCAGCGCTTCTGCGGTCAGATATTTCTGGATTCTTCGGTTACAGATGGGGCTGTAACTCCCGGAGGAGGGCCGGAAGTGCACTTCAACGTCCACGCCTTCCGCGTTCTGTGGCAGATGCACATGATGATAGGTGATGCTTGTCTCACCGGCGTTCTCATACCTGGAAATCCGGTCCGCCAACCCGATGCTTTTCAATGTCCCGATGACCTTTTCCCGTCCGCCGTCCAGATAGATGTCGATGTCCCCCGGTTGTCGTGTCAGCGGGTTCGGATACATCCTCGCGTTGGCTTGGCCCTTCAGGATGACCGTTTGATGGCCGGCCTTCTCAAACAGCGCAGTATACCTTGCCGCCTCACTGTTCATCAGCCGGTTTCGCCGGCTAATCTGTTCGCTCTGTGCGAACCAGTGATAGACCACCGCCTGTGGAGGATGCTGTCCCGCCTCGCACAGTCTGTCCAATGCACAGAATGCGATACCCACCACAGCCTGTTGCTGACACCAACGATACAGTTCCAGCCACTCTTCTGCCGACGGCTCCCGTGACAGTCGCTCCTGCGTCCCGAGCGCAACACGTATCAATTCAAAGAACAAATTCATAATTTTATCATCGGTACATTCTCCCAGCAAATCTGCTCTGCCGCTGTTCTGATGTCGGTAAACCGGAAGTCCTTCAGGTATCGGTGCAGTTTCTCCGCCGCCCCTTTCGTGCCAACATAGCTCTTGAACCTCCGTTGCAGGGGCAGTCCCTCCAGTATCGGTTGTCCGCCGTCAAGGTCGCGCGGATGGATATATGCCAGCAGGTACTCCCCACACTCCTTGCTCCATCTTCTGATGAGCGGGTACGGAAACAGCCGGAAATATCCGCCGCCGGAGAAAATGATTTTCCTGCCCATGATGGTCTTGGTCGTCACGGGAAATTCCCTCATCTCCGTATGGCCGTGCCTGATGACTGACGGCACCGCCGCCCCATAGCCGGGCATGCCCCCATGCGCATGGTGCGCCGGGAAAACCGAGCAGTCGTACTTGATTCCGAGGTCAGCGAGTATGTCAAAAGCCCAAGCCTCCGACTCACGGATGGAGAACCCCGGTGCCCGGAAACACTCCACGGGCTGCCCCGTGATGTCCTGCAACAGCTTCACACTACGCTCCACGTCGTCCTTGAACGCTTCGCGCGACTGTTGCCACACCAACTGGTGGTTCATGGTATGCGAACCAATCTGGTATTTTTCCGCAATCCGCCTCACGATGTCCGGGTACGTCTTCGCCACCCACCCGATGATGAAGAACGTCGCCTTACTTCCGGTCTGCTCCAGAAGGTCGAGTATGCGGTCCACGTTCTCATAGATCCGCACCTCATACTTCCCCCATTCCTCCTCTGTCCGGGTCGCGTCAAAGTCAAGGAGGTGAAACCACTCCTCTACGTCAAACGTCAGTATATTCATATTACATCATATGAAGCCAAGTTCACATCCCAGTTCCTGATATCCTTCACCATATCATTATCATATGCCTTGTCGAAGACCTTGATAACGAAATGAAAATGTTTGGGAGCAAATTTATTTGGCACCTTTATCAGTCCCGTGTTTGAACCATATATGTTTCCTACATACAGTATGACATCAAACTCGTGTCGGTTGTGTTTCAGTATGTACTTAATGGCGTTGTTGAAGTGCTTGGCCGACTTTCCCGTTACGTCAATCAGAAAAGCAGCGCGAACACCCTTGAATGGCATACACTTATAGAAGAACTCCAAATCACCATTGCGTACAATATTATACTCACCGTCCATGCGCTTATAACGAGTAGCATTGTACGATTCAGCATCCTTCTCTATCTTGAATGTCGTTATTTTCTTACTGGCAAAAATTCCATTCAGGTATACATAACTCCAAGCGAAGGTTTTTGACAGGAAGTCAAATGGCCTTAGTATAGGCTTCACCCCACCAATTCTATACGGCAAGATATAGGTGTACATTTCTCCTATCTCCTTATATATCTTCATTTTTGTATATAGCTTCATCACTTTGGAGTCAGGGAATCCTAGCAACAATTTTATGCCCACTTTCTTTAAATGACCGAAAAACGACTGAAGTTGATTGAGGAAAATCTCGCCATCCCTATATTCTTTTAGGATAAAAGCATCTATCCCATTCACAAAAACAACTTTCTCTCCATTACACCAATAGTAGCTCATTACTCCCACTGTGTGGCCAACAACTTTATCATCGTCATAAACCACATTGTGCCAAGCATACCCGAAAGGATTTTGAACATATTGATTCATCATCACATCGAATGGCCGGCTGAGGGAAAATACAGAGTTAAATCCGTCTAATATCTGTTGCAAATCGGCCTTGCTAAGTTCCGTTGTCTTCTTATTTTCGATTCTTATCATTGTTAAGACAAATCTTTGATGATTTTTATAACCTCTCCTAATTCTGTTGTCTCACCATGACCAGGATATACCTCTGTTTGTGGCCTGAATATCCTTTCTATCAACGCTAAACTCTCGGATAGCTGTTCCTTGCTTCCGCCATTTCGTTTCTTGATAAAGGGTTTGAATGGCATAATCGTATCACCACCAAACAGTAGGTTATCTATAGCTATGCAAACAGATCCTGGGCTATGGCCTGGTGTGGAAAGAAACTTTATTTCTCTGCCATGCCAGTCCAGTTTCCATCCTAACCCTTCTGTTGTATAGTCAACGCGTTCTACATTGTAGGTGTATTCTGGGTCATCGTAATAGAAACGGAAGTATGTTTTCGACTCTCGCGGTAATGCCTCTTTACACAGCTCAGAACATACCACCTTGGTATTCGGATAAATAGCAAGTAAGGCATTCACACCCCAAGTGTGGTCCGTATGTTCATGTGAAAGTAGAATATAGTCTAGAACCAATCCCTCTTCCTCGATGAAAGAAATCTCACGTAACGACTTTTCTGACGCAGGGTCTATGCATATACAATGGTGACTATTTTCATCAACTACAATATAGCAGTTTGATGCCATAAGTTCATTAATATACCTTACAACTTTAAGGCTCATGACAGCTGTTCTTCGATAATCAACTTGATATACTTGAAATTGGTCATGTTCCCCACCTCTTCCAAGGGAATGGTCACGCCAAACTCTTCTTCGAGAGATACTATCAGGTCCAGTGTTTTGATAGAGTCCCATGCTTCGATATTATCTTGTGAGCTCTCCTCGTTGATAGAACCGGCACCAACTCCAAATACTGCGGACATAACGTCCTTGATTCTTGCATCAATATTTTCCATAATTCAAATGACTTTAATATATTCAACATCTTGAAATTTATATTCATCGATATTCAGAGAATAGTCTTTCACCCCATCATCCTCCACGACAACAGGAAATCCACATTTCTCAAAGAAATCTGATACGGGCTTGTTCTTTGGGCTAGGCTGATAGTGAGCTGTTATGACCTCACACCCTTGACTCTTTAAGAAACTTACAATGTAGTCCATAAAGGCGAACTCTATATTTCTACCCATCACCCGGCAACTCATCAAGAAATCTTTGATATTTCCTTTACCATCCTCATAGTTTACGATGGCAACGCCCGTCAGTCCGGAATCTCCAAACTTATCCTTCACAGAAAGACTGATATACGATTGTACAGAATTATCCTTGACCTCTGCAATCTGAGATTGCGTATAGCGATTCGTACAAACGTTAAGTTGGTTGGTCTTCTGCGTCAACTGTGCCACGCGCTCTGCCTCCTCAGATTTGTCAACGCCAAACGTCACCTGCATTTCCAGTGAGCGAAGGTAGTCTGTCATATCAGCAAATTTACTCTTCTGCCGATTGCGCTGTGCTTGCTGCTTGTATTGGTTGGTCTTGTCAAGGTCAGCCTTGCTGTCACTGAAGAAGAAATAGGTATTGATGATATCTGCCAATTTCAACGGATACTCATAAATCGCCTCCGGCACTTGCACGCATAATACTTGTGGCAGTTGCTCCTTGATCAGATTAATCTCAAAGTCAGAATCATCTACAAACACCAAACTGTCAAGACCAATATTCAGGTTCTCGGCAATGGCGCGAAGATTGGTTGCCTTGTCATTCCAGTTGACCTCGCTGACGACAATATGGTCGTTTCTCAATGTCATGTCTGGATGCCGTGTAATCACGTCGGCCACGTCCTCCGGGTTGTTCTTGCTGCACAGCCCTACCAGCACCCCATGGTTACTCAGCCAAACGGCCATGTTCTGCACTTGATGATAGATTCCGCCTACCTTTGAGTGTGCCGACATGTCAATACCTTCAAAGCCATCCTCTCCAAGAATACCCTTCCACAGTGTATTGTCGCAGTCAAAGATTACTGCTTTCTTGGCCTTTCCCAGCACTTTCAGCAGTAGGGGCGACACCAAATAGGTATATTCCTTCCAATAGGAGATGGTATAGAGGGTTTTCGACAGATTGTAGAGTTTGAAGTCCAAAGCATTCTCAATGCCTATTTTTTGAAAAATTGCTTGGGTGTCTATCTGATAGGTATTAGCTGTTTTATTCACCGCCACAAACTTGTTCAGTCGGTCGGCCAGTTCCGCATAGCGGTTCCGGCGCAACGGACTGATTGGAATGACTGCTGCTGTGAAGCTGTCAAATAGTACGCAAGGTACACCTGACAGATTTTGCAACACCATGCCAAGCTCGCTTTCTAATGAGGAGGCAATCTCTTCTATCTGCTCATCATTCAGATCCTCCACGTAGCAGTCCGTTTTTCCGACGACATTCAACAGCTCATAGTGTACAATGACGAGTTGCTGGTCTTGTTGGTTAAAACTGTCCTGTACGATGTTGTCATAGTTTCCAAAGCCGACGACAGGATTCACCCCTTGCTGCATCAGATGGTAGGCAAGCGTAGCTTCCAACTGATTGCAAGTGATGTTGCTCAATACTTTGATGTTGTAGGGTTTCGCCCCCTCCACCTCTTTCTTGAGCTGGTTGTTGGCTTTCAATATTTCTGTATACTTCAGTTCTCTCATTGCTCTCCTACTTCATGATTTGCCCGCCGTTGATACGAATGACCTCGCCGCTCAGGTAGTCCGACTTCTCACTGGCCAAGAACGAAACTGCTCCAGCCACATCCTCTGGGGTGGCCAGACGACGCAATGGTGTCTGCATCGCAGATAACAGCTTCATCTTCTCTGGGATATCAGCCGTCAAATCAGTTGAAATCATACTCGGTGACACCATATTAACACGGATTCCCTTGGGTGCCAGTTCAAAAGCCATCGCATGGGTAAATCCTTCCAGAGCAGCCTTTGCCGTTGCATAATGTACCAAATTGGGATTCGGTTTGTCACTGAACAGGCTTCCCACAGTGATGATTTTTCCATACTTTCTCTCTATCATCTGTGGAAGCAGCTTCTTGATGAACGACAGGTTTATCCTGATATTCAGATTCATCTGTTTCTCAAAATCGCTGTAATTGAGATTTTCCACGTTGATGGGCGGTATGGGAGTAGAGGCACAGTTAACATAGCAGTCTATCCTGTATGCTTCGCGCATGGCTTGCTCTACAAGGTTCTCTATATTACGCTCGTCGTTGATATCGGCCTGTATGATATATGCCTTGCTCTTGGTCTGCTCCTCAATCTCTTTTTTAAGTTTGTTGGCCTTATCTTTGTTGGAGTGATAGTGGAGAATCACATCATAGCCATCCGCAGCAAGTTGTCGTGCTACTGCGCAACCTATGCCGCCTGTTGCTCCTACGACTAAAGCAGACATTTTTGCCCCCCCCCGTTTTGATTTCTTCCACTACATCTTCTATCTCCTGCAGAACTTTAACTTTAGATATTCCACGGGTAACGACCTGCCTATTCTGATTTTGTATCTCAATATTTAACTCAATAGTCCTGTCGCGGTCTATCTTCTTGGTGACCTCGGCAATTACGTTGATTTCGTCTCCAATTCTAACAGGAAGGAGAAATTCCAAAGTCTGAGAGAACCACAACGCACCGTCACCAGGTATTTTAGTACCTATGATGGTAGAGATAAAGCTGGCACCAATCATGCCATGCACAACAGGCTTCTTAAAAGAAGTCTTGGCCGCAAACTCCTTATTGACATGGAGTTTGTTGTCGTCGCCAGAGAGGTCAACGAACTTTTCTATATCGGCCTGTGTGACTTTATGGCGCAAAGACTCCTTTTGACCAACATAAATATCTTCGTATCTCATTTTCAATAGTCAAATACTGGTGAAACTTTCAAATCGTTTGTTTTGAGGTAAGCAGTCGCATACGACCACCCTGAGCCTATACTGCTCATAAATAACCGTTTCTCTTCTTCGAGTTTGTTATATAGTTCTGAAACTATCGTTAGTGGCACTGAAGCACAGCTTGTATTTCCGTATTTCTTTATGCAAAAAGGAACTTTGTTGGGGTCGAATTTAATCCTCTTTACAATAAAATCCATCATCATCTTGTTAGCTTGATGCGATACAAGATAATCCACGTCGTCTTGGGTGATGTTACAGGCCTGCATCAATTCCTTAACTTGTTTGGGAATAACTCTGATAGCATGGTTAAATGTGTCAATACCATCCATTGTTATGTCGATGTCTCGACGGAAATTCCCATTCTCATACTCCTTGTCAATCAGGCTCTCTGCCGTAAGGGGGGATCTGAAGCCCCTACTTGGTACAATTACTGACTTTTCACCTTCTCCATCACTTGTCAATAAGAAAGTTGCTTCACCGAAATTTCCTTTTTCAATGAGACATGCCGTACCGGCATCTCCATAAAGAGGGAAATTTACCATGTCGCGAGGATTGGCAAGCTTTGACATTGTTTCTCCGACAAGAAGCAACACCCGATTAACCGTTGGTATAGATACATAAGCAAAGGCCGTCGACAATGCGTAAATAAATCCCGAGCAGGCAAGGCTTAAGTCAAGTGTTCCACATGATTCAGTCAACCCAAGTCTGTGTTGCAGTACACAAGATGATGGAGGCGAGACATAATCGGGAGTTAGTGTTAAAAACAATAACATGTCTATTGAATTTCGATCGATATTGTTATCATTAAGGAGCTTGTCAGCAGCCTTAAAACACAAATCCGAAGAAGTTACATCCTTCTCCGCAAACCTTTTTTCTTCTATACCGATTGAATTTACAAGCTTATCCACCTCTTCCTGCGGTAGCACCTTGTTTAAGTCTCGATTATAAATAATCTTTGGTGGTACACAGGCAGAAATGGCCGTCATCCCAACGTTGTTAAATTTTAGTAATGCCATATTGTTATGTTTATATTTCTACTAAATCAAGAATCTTACAGTTCCCGATGTTGCAATAGCCTGAACCATATAGGAAACTTGCTCCAATGGCATTCATCAGCATAGTGCTCCCCGGCTTGATTTTATCTTTGTTCACCACCATAGTCAGAGGGATAGAACATCCGGACGTATTGCCAAACTTATAGATGGAATAGAGAAACTTATCCATGTCTACCCCCCCCCCAGTTTCTTCGCAATAGTACTCATCATAAACTTGTTGGCCTGGTGGAAGACATAGTAGTCTACGCCGTGAATGTCTATGTTTTCATGTTCGCATAGCTCCTTGATATCTTTCGGCAACCGTGAAATGGCATAGCTGAATACGTCCATTCCATTCATGTAGTTCTGTTCCATGTTTCTGATGCTGCCATCTTCATATTCAATATCCTTCAGCGTTTCCGCCGAACTCATGTGCCGGTAGCCGCCGCCACGGGTGATAACGGCATCAATCTTTGAGCCGTCCGAATTCATCGTGAAGCAGCTCTCACTGAAATGGTCACCTTTGGCTAGTACTGTTGCAATTCCTGCGTCACCTAAAAGCATACCGGTGGACTTGTCGCGGTGAGACACCAACTTTGACAAAGTGTCGCCAACCAGCAATAGAATCTTGTTGACGCTTGGAAGTTCCAAGAATGTATAGCCCATTATCATTCCATGCAAGAATGCAGAGCAAGCTATATTACAATCATATACCAGAGTCTTCTTGGAAAGACGCAATTTGTCTTGAATTATACAACCTGCGCCGGGGGTGCGATAGTCCTGCGTCTGCGTGATGAATATCAGCATATCAATGTCTTCAGGTTTGACATCCGTCTGAGCAAAGATTGCTTCTGCCGCTGCTATGCAAAGGTCGCTGGCACACTGGTCGTCATTCGCAAATCTTCGCTCCTGTATGCCTGTGCTCTCTGCAAACTTGGCGCAATGCTCTTCTCCAAAATATTTGGAAAACTCTTCTGTCTTGACGATTTTTTGAGGAACACAGGCCGACAAAACCTGCATTCCCCTTTTATTAAACGAATAAAATGCCATAATTGCCCTTTAGTTACTATTATGCCAAGGTGTACCCACCATCGATTATAAGATTTATTCCCGTCACCCAGCTACTGGCATCAGACAACAGATAGACTGCACCATTGGCAATATCTTCGGGGACACCAAATCGCTTCAACGGATAGCGTGGCCCCATCGTCTCAATAAGCTGTTCTTTGGAGAACATCTTATCCGACATTTCCAGAATGCTGGTGGGTACAAGGCCGGGACAGATAGTGTTAATACGGGTTCCTCTGGCAGCAAGTTCTAAAGCGGCTGTCTTGATAAATCCTGCTAAAGCACCCTTAGTTGCCGAGTAGGGAGACTCGCCCGTATTACCAATGCATACACCGCTGATGGACGCTATCAGGATGATTGAAGATTTCTTCTGTAGTTTTTTCTTCTTTACCAATAACGATGTCATCGTAATAGGTGCAATGGTATTAACGTTCAGCATATTCTCCATCAGCGCACGGTCAATGTTCTTAACCGCAGTAATGGCGGGGATGCCTGCGCTATGCACATAGCCATCGAGGATGGGCGCTTCTGCTATTACCTTGTCTATACCCTCTTGTGTTGAAAGATCTGCTGCGATGACAATGTGGCCTTCGCCCTCCATTTGGGACAAGGTATCGCCCAACCGAGTTTCGTTGCGCCCATTGAGGACGACTTTAGCTCCTATCTTGGAACACTGGATAGCGATGCCCCGTCCTATGCCGGACGAGGCACCTGTCACGAGTATGGTCTTACCTTCAAGTGAAAACGGGTTGATCATTCTTTTGCTACGGCTAAGTTATACAAATCCTCGATGGTCTTACTGGAACGGATGTCTGCCCCCGTAATGGTCTT
>CAVJNH010000045.1:0-21827 GCA_963651005.1 Oscillibacter sp. MSJ-31 | reverse complement strand
CAAACCGAGAGAAAAACCAAATTTATTTGAGTTTTTCCGAGGTGCAGCCTACCTTTGGCCGAAGGCCAGAGGTAGTGCAAACCGCAGGTTGCGCAGCGTCAAAGGTACGATTAAGCGAGGAGGTTTGACACCGGGACGTGGGTTAGTATTACACCGTCCAGTCTTCTGCGGTGAGTCCTTCTATGCGGTTGAAATGCTTCAGATTGTGGGTTACGACAATGAGAGCACCTTCGCGGGCCGAGATGCAGCACACTTGGTTGTGTTCCACGCACTTCTGCCGCACGTGCTCGTTGCCACGCAGCAGTTCGATGCAGGTGCTGGTCTCCAGCAAGTATTTGAACGTGGTCATCGTGGGTCAGAGTTTGGGATAGCTATTCTCCGTGCGCCCGGCACGAATCTGCGACATGATTTCATCGGTAGTGCGCGGGTCACGGCTCCATCCACCGAAGAACCGGTCAATCTCTGAGGACACACGTTCCTGACGAGCCACCTCGGTCTCACCAACACTCTCGCGTAGGCGGCGCGATAGAGCCAGACGGTCACTGGCGGAAAGGCGCTGCGCCTTGTTCCAAATAGTGTCAATCGATATACCCATAGTCGTTGTTCTTGGTCTGTTCGGCGGCAAAATTACGAATAATTCCCGATATTAAAGCAGTTTTGATGAAATAAATTCTCTGCCGAGAGCGTTTTTTCTCTCTGCCGAGAGAGTGAGATTTTTGCCTCCTTGTCCGGGGGCAGTAGGGGTGGGCTGAACCACCATGACCTTCGCAAAAGAAAAACCATGGTTTCCACCCATCCCGACATGATTTTTTTCGGCGTTTGTATCGTGCTCATTCTCAACGCCGTTGGACAAAATGTTGCAACTCTCTGGACAAAATGTTGCAACAAGTGGTGATTTTTTGGCCGTAATGTCGGAAAAAGGTCGTACCTTTGCGGCAGAAACAACTAAAGACACATCGGACATGAAGCATTCTCTGTTCCTCCAAGGGCTCGCCACAGCCATACTGACACTCTGCGCCGCCTGCACTGCCGACCTCGGCGACACGCTCGCCGAACCGCAACCACTCGTATTCTCCGCCGCACAGTTGGAGGGGGAAACGACGTTCACCCGTGCCGCCATTGACGGCAAGTGGGACGGTGGGGAACTGGTGGCCATCCAGATTGGCACGGAGGTGAAGAAGTACAATGTGGATGAATCCGGCGCACTGACACCCGACGACAGCAACACCCCGTTCTACCGCACGAGCAAGGACGACATCGCCGTCACGGCGTGGTATCCGTACAGCGCATCGCTGCCTACCGCCTCCACCATCATCGCCAACGACCAACGCAACGGGGCACTGGAGAGCAGCAACCTGATGACGGCCTACGCCACTGCCATCTATGGACAGACCGTCGCGCTTACCTTCAGTCACCAGACGGCCCGGCTGCGAATCTATCTTACCGACCCGGAGAGCAACAACACTCCCGTCACCGGGGCTACGGTCACAGCCACCATTGGCAGCAAAACATACACCGCCCACGAAGACGGCAGCGGCTACTACTCCCTCCTCGTCGCTCCAGAGACGACGGTCACTCAAGATGCGGATTTCCTCACCATTACCGCCAGCGGAAAAACCTACGAAGCCACGTCCCCTACGTCCGCGACCTTCGCTGCGGGCACGAGCTACAACTACACCTTCGCCCTGAAACGCCCTCCGTACCTCACCTTCACGGCTTCTGGCACACAGGTATTCAAGATGTCGCTGCCGGACGGTTTCGCAGGCAGATTCCAATATTCCGTAAACAACGGCTCATGGACGACCGTCAAATCCAATACAGAAGTGACGTTCGGTGGCGACAAGACGCTAAGGCTTCGCGGAGTGTCTGCGGACGGCACCGCGACGAGTTATTCGAAATATTGTACTATTTCATTTACGAATGTCGACGTTCCCGTAACCGCATCTGGGGACATACGAACCCTGGTCGACTATAAAAACCACGACACTGCAGATACGAAGAATGCAAGATTCTGCTACCTGTTTCAGAACTGCACAGCACTGACCTCTGCTCCACAACTGTCGGCAGAGACGCTCGCGGATTACTGCTACTTCAATATGTTCTACGGCTGCAAAAACCTCACGGCAGCCCCGGCACTGCCGGCAGAAACGCTTGAAGAACGCTGCTACGCCAGTATGTTCCAAGGCTGCACAGAACTCACGGGAACCCCGACACTGCAGGCAACGAAGCTCGCGAACCGATGCTACTTGTCTATGTTCTACGGCTGCACTAACCTCAAGACAGCCCCGAAGAAACTACCGGCAGAGACGCTTGCAGATGGCTGCTACTACAATATGTTCTACGGCTGCACAGAACTCACGGAAGCTCCGGAACTGCCGGCAAAGACGCTTAAGGAGGCCTGCTACAGAGGTATGTTCAACAGCTGCACAAAACTCACGGAAGCCCCGAAACTGCCGGCAGAGACACTTGCTGTTGACTGCTACCGTGAAATGTTCAACGGCTGCAAAGGACTTACAGAAGCCCCGAAACTGCCGGCAACGGAGCTTAAAGATTACTGCTACGAACACATGTTCAACGGCTGCACAGGACTCACGGAAGCCCCGGAACTGCCGGCAAAAACGCTTGTTCAGTACTGCTACGCCTGTATGTTCCAAAAATGCTCCAATCTCAAAAAGGTTACTATAAGGGCTGAAGGTGATTACGCTACAAAGGCTTTGTCCAGTTGGCTTTACAATACCGCAGGCGGAACCATCTATTGCAAGAAAGATTTCTACAACAGCGTGATACAGAGCTATACTCCCGACACCTGGACACAAGCAGACCTCCCCGACTGAGCATTCAGGTTGACTGAACAGGCACTTGCATCGGAACGTCGTCGGAATTGGCGACAAACCGTACATTTTCCCCGAATCGTTTGGCCGTTTGCGGATAAGTACGTACCTTTGTACGCGAAATCAACGGAGATGAAACTATGAGAACTGCGAATTATTCAGAGCTACGTGCCAATATGAAGCACTACCTCAATGGGGTTGTCAGCGACAATGAGCCGTTGCTGGTGCATCGGCAGGGTGCAGAATCGGTTGTGGTCCTCTCGCTGGAGGACTACAACGCAATGGTTGAGACGGATTACCTGATGAAGTCGCCTGCCATGATGGATGCCATACGTCAAGGGGAGGATGATATTCGTAACGGTCGTTGCACGACGATGCGTGACGATGAGTCGGTGGATGAGTTTCTTCTATCATTACACGAAATGACAATGTGGCGACGGCTGCAATGAGCCTCACTCCACGACATTACGGAGTATCCACTGACGGAAGAACGGGTCTTCTATCTCATACTTGTCGCTGCGCAAGATATATCCCTTCTTGGCCAAGCGCACGGCGGCGCTCGTCATCGTGCTGGTTGGCTGCGTCCTGTCCTGCGTCGGGTTGTTTCCCATACTGACAGCAGCCATCACATACTTGTCCGTCTTGTTGAAGTTCAGCCACAACCGCTCGTAGTCCAAATCATGAATGGCAATGATGTCGTCCACGGCATGCTGCATGACGCTTTCCTGTTTCCCCGCAGAGAGATTGTTCCATACGGCAAAGGCCAGTTCCTGAGTATAATAGGGATGGCAACCTGTAAAGTCCAGTATCTCATCCGCCACTTGCCCGGAGAGAGCCGTCACAGGATTCAAACGCTCCGTCAGGTAGGCTTTGAAATCTTCGTATGGTATTTTGCTCAGCCTCATCAACATCCCAAAATGATAGAACGGCGATTTCACCCGTTCGAAAATATCCGTCATCATCGACTCCTGACTACCCAAAAATATATAGTTGATGCCGGTCTGCTCCTGCATGATGGCACGGAGCTGTTTGTCCATATTCCGGTCGACCTCCAATATGCTTTGGAACTCGTCGAAGACCACTATCAGCTTATCATCCGGCACAGAGACTTTCTGCATCATTGCCATCACATCCTCGACGACGACCATCCCATTGCCAGCAGACGGATGGAAAGATACGGACAGCTCATCGGTCACGGGATTGACATGGACAGACGGGATTACCCGAAAGTTACGAAGGTAGTACTTGACCTTCTCGAACTTATACTGGTTGAGGAGTGCTTTCAACAACTTCGCTGCAAAATCCTCCTTGCTCAGGACGGTCTGCATATTGAGCCACAGGTAAGGCCGTCCGGTCTGAGCCACAGCCTTCCGCACCAGACTGGACTTGCCAAAACGTCGCGGAGACATGAGAATGAGATGATTCTCGCTCTTCAGGAACTGGACGATGTATTCCAATTCCTTTACTCTGTCTGTAAAGTATGGGGCATCAACCAATGACCCGAACTTGAAGGGATTGTCCATAATCGAAATTCTTCGTAACGAAATTTTTCGCAAAGGTACGGAAAAGGCAGGAAACCTGCAAGAAAAGTCAGGAGAAAATGTGGTAGTTCATGGATATTGAACGTTTTCGCACTGATGTTGCACTTCAATTTGATTAAAGCCGAAATGGTGCCGATTATAGGTGCGACACCGATTAGTATGGCTGTGGTGTTTTTTCCTCGGCAGAGAAATGAAAAAACGCAGTTTTTGACGGTGCGGCATAAAAATATTGGCGAAACGTTTGGTCAGTCCGAAGAAAACCCGTAACTTTGCACGCAATTTCAGTAAACCACACCGAACAGACAGTCGATGAAGAATGACAAAATGAAGAACCAGTACCGCGTGAACGAGCAGATCCGTGTGCGCGAAGTGCGAATAGCAGGAGACGGCGGATCAATGGTAGTTCCCACCCGTCAAGCGCTGGATATGGCTCGCGATCAGGGCGTTGACCTTGTGGAGATTTCCCCCAACGCGACTCCTCCTGTCTGTCGGCTGATTGACTACTCCAAGTTCCTCTACCAGCAGAAGAAACGCCAGAAAGAGATGAAGGCCAAGCAGGTGAAGGTGGAGGTGAAGGAAATACGCTTCGGGCCGCAGACCGACGAGCACGACTATCAGTTCAAGCTGAAGCACGCAAAGGAGTTCCTGGAAGACGGCAACAAGGTGCGTGCCTACGTCTTCTTCCGCGGACGATCCATTCTCTTCAAGGAACAGGGAGAGGTGCTGCTGTTGCGCTTCGCCAATGATCTGGAGGAGTACGGCAAGGTGGAACACATGCCGTCGCTCGAAGGAAAGAAGATGTTCATCTATCTGGCTCCCAAGAAGGCCGGCGTGGCCAAGAAGAGCCAGCAGGCACGCGACAGGGAAGCCATGGAGGCCGAGGCTCGGGAGACCGAATCGCAGCAGGCCGAGGAGCGGCAGGAGACCGTGAGCGGAATGTTGGCCAACGCCAAAATCAGTGCCGATGCGCTGGAGAAGCTCAAGAACAAGATATAAAAGATACGAAAGACAAGGTGCGCCGGCGCCCGGTATATGCGTCGCCACCACATTAATTAATAATAACAAAACAACAAAACAATGCCAAAAGTAAAGACAAATTCCGGCGCAAAGAAGAGATTTCGTTTCACCGGTACAGGTAAGATCAAGAGACACCACGCTTACCACAGCCACATTCTGACCAAGAAGACCAAGAAGCAGAAGCGCAATCTGGTACACCAGACGCTCGTGGACTCCAGCAACCTGAAGCAGGTTCGCGACCTGTTGTGTCTCCGTTAATTCACCTATTGTCAAACATCTAAAGTAAGAAGAAACTATGCCAAGATCAGTAAACCACGTTGCCTCAAGAGCAAAACGTAAGAGAATTCTGAAACTCACCCGCGGATACTTCGGTGCCCGCAAGAATGTTTGGACAGTAGCCAAGAATACCTGGGAGAAGGGTCTGACCTACGCTTACCGCGACCGCAAGAACAAGAAGCGCACCTTCCGCGCACTGTGGATCCAGCGTATCAACGCTGCCGCACGCCTGGAGGGCATCAGCTACTCCGCCCTCATGGGCAAGCTCGCCAAGGCCGGCATCGAGATCAACCGCAAGGTGCTGGCAGACCTCGCTGTCAACAACCCCGAAGCCTTCAAGGCCATCGTGGAGAAGGTGAAGTAAAGGACTTTCCTCCTCCGGGAGAGAAACACACCACGCAGGAATGCTCTTTACAGAGTGTTCCTGCGCTTGTTTTTCGGCACTTCGTGCAGGAAATACACGGAAATTTCGTAACTTTGCATACGCAAAACATATACAAATGATTTCAGTTGAAGGATTATGCGTGGAGTTCGGCGTGAAACCGCTCTTCCAGAATGCGAGTTTCGTCGTCAATGACCGGGACCGGATTGCCCTCGTCGGCAAGAACGGTGCCGGGAAATCCACACTCTTGAAAATACTCTGTGGCCTGCAGCACCCCACGGCAGGCACCGTCAGCGTGCCCACGGACACCACAATCGGCTACCTGCCCCAAGTCATGGTGTTGCAGGACGACACGACGGTCAAGGACGAGGCGATGAAAGCCTTTGCCGACGTGGCCAAGCAGAAAGCGTTGATTGACCGGCTCAACCAAGAACTGGCCGAGCGCACCGACTACGAGAGCGAAGGCTACCTCAAACTGGTGGAACGCTTCACGCAGGAACACGACCGCTACCTGATGATGGATGCCGACAACAACGACGCGGAAGTGGAACGCACACTGACCGGACTGGGCTTCGAGCGCACGGACTTCACCCGCCCCACCCGCGAATTTTCGGGCGGATGGCGGATGCGCATCGAACTGGCCAAAATCCTGTTGCGCAAGCCCGATGTACTCCTGCTCGACGAGCCTACCAACCACCTCGACATCGAGTCCATACAATGGCTGGAGCAGTTTCTGGCACAGAGTGCCAAGGCCGTCGTGCTGGTCAGCCACGACCGGGCCTTCATCAACCACGTCTCCAACCGGACCCTCGAAATATCGTGCGGACACATCATCGACTACAAGGTGCGCTACGACGAATATGTCACGCTCCGCAAGGAACGCCGCGAGCAGCAGTTGCGCGCCTACGAGAACCAGCAGAAGGAAATGGCGGAGATGCGCGCCTTCATCGAGCGTTTCCGCTACCAGGCCACCAAGGCCGTACAGGTGCAGCAGAAGGTGAAACAGTTGGAGAAAATCGTGCCCATTGAGGTGGACGACATCGACCGATCGGCCATGCACCTGAAGTTTCCGCCCTGTCTGCGGAGCGGCGACTACCCGATTATCTGCGAAGACCTCCGGAAAGCCTACGGCGCACACACCGTCTTCGACCACGCCACATTCACCGTCAAGCGTGGGGAGAAGGTGGCCTTCGTGGGCAAGAACGGCGAAGGAAAGTCCACCCTCGTGAAGTGCATCATGGGCGAAATTCCCTATGACGGCATGCTCAAGATCGGGCACAACGTGCAGATTGGATATTTCGCACAGAACCAGGCCCAGCTGCTCGACGAACAATTGACGGTCTTCGAGACCATCGACCGCGTGGCCAAGGGCGAGGTGCGGCTGAAGATCAACGACATCCTCGGCGCATTCATGTTCGGCGGCGAGGCGGCCGACAAGAAAGTGAAAGTGCTCAGCGGCGGAGAGCGCAGCCGTCTGGCCATGATCCGTCTGCTGCTCGAACCCGTCAACCTCCTCATCCTCGACGAACCTACCAACCACCTCGACATGCCCTCCAAGGACGTGCTGAAGGAAGCCATCAAAGCCTTCGACGGCACGGCGGTCATCGTGAGCCACGACCGTGAGTTCCTGGACGGCCTCGTCACCAAGGTCTACGAGTTCGGCGGAGGCCGCGTCAGGGAACACCTGGGCGGCATCTACGACTTCCTGCAGTCCCGGCAGCTCAGCGAGCTGACCCAACTGGAGCGGAAACCCGCCACCGGGAAGGCCGCGCCGGAGAAGAAGCCCGACAACCCCACCACTCTCTCGTATGCCGAACGGAAGGAAATCCAGAAGAAAATCAGCAAGGCCGAGAAGGCCGTGGCCGCCTCGGAAAAGAAAATCAGCGAGATGGAGAACCGTCTCAAGCAGCTCGACCAGTTGCTCATGGACCCGGCCAATGCCGCCAACATGGAACTGGTGACGGAATACACGACCACCAAGGCCGCCATGGACAAAGAGGTGGAACGCTGGGAACAGCTCTCCGAAACCTATGAGACCCTGAAGGGAAAAGAACACCAGTAAACAACGAAAGGAACCGTGCCTTATGCCATTAAGACTACCAGACAAACTGCCAGCCATCGAGCTGCTCAAGAAGGAGCACATCTTCGTGATGGACGACTCGCGTGCACACGGACAGGACATCCGCCCCCTGAAAATCGCGATACTCAACCTGATGCCGCTGAAAATCACCACGGAGACCGACCTCATCCGGCTGCTCTCCAACACGCCGCTGCAGCTGGAGGTGAGTTTCATGAAGCTGAAAAGCCACACCCCCAAGAACACACCCGTCGAACACATGATGATGTTCTACCGCGACTTCCAGCAGATGCGCTACGAACGCTACGACGGCATGATCATCACCGGAGCACCCGTGGAGACGCTGGAATACGAGGACGTGACGTACTGGGACGAGATGACGGAAATCTTCACCTGGGCACGCACCCACGTGACGAGCACCCTCTATATCTGCTGGGCGGCACAGGCCGGACTCTATTTCCATTACGGCATTCCCAAATATCCGTTGCCCAAGAAGATGTTCGGCATCTTCCCGCAACACGCCCTGCACCCCACCCTCCCCATCTTCCGGGGCTTTGACGACGTGTTCCAGATGCCGCACAGCCGGCACACCGAAATCCATCGGGCGGACATCGAAGCCTGTCCGGAACTGACCCTCATCGCAGAGTCGGAGGAAAGCGGCGTAAGCATGGTGATGGCCCGTGAGGGGCGCGAGTTCTTCATTACCGGGCATCTGGAGTACGCGCCCAACACGCTCGACAAGGAATACCGGCGCGACTGCGGCATCCGCGACGATGTGGACTTGCCCAAGAACTATTACCGCGACAACAATCCCGACCTGGAGCCGGTGGTGACCTGGAGGGCACACGCCAACCTGCTGTACAGCAACTGGATCAACTACTACGTCTACCAGACGACACCGTTCGACATCAACGAAATACGATGAGAAGACTGGAACTGCTGGCTCCTGCCAAGAATCTCGCGTGCGGCATTGCAGCCATTGACCATGGCGCGGATGCCGTCTACATCGGTGCACCGCGCTTCGGCGCAAGGGCCGCGGCGGGAAACAGCATGGAGGACATCCGGCAGTTGTGCGACTATGCCCACCCGTTCAGTGCAAAGGTGTACGTCACGGTCAACACCATCATCTACGACGAGGAACTGGACGACACCGCCCGGATGATCCACGACCTGTGGCAAAACGGAGTGGATGCCATCCTCGTACAGGACATGGGACTGCTGAATCTGCCCCTGCCGCCGATTGCGCTCCACGCCTCCACACAGACCGACAACCGCACGGCGGACAAAGTCCGGTGGCTGGCCGGACTGGGCTTCCGTCGCGTGGTGCTGGCAAGGGAACTGTCCGTGGAGGAAATCACCGCCATACACCGGGCCGTCCCCGACGTGGAGCTGGAAGTCTTTGTACACGGTGCGCTGTGTGTCAGCTACAGCGGCCTGTGCTATGCCTCGCAACACTGCTTCGGCCGATCCGCCAACCGCGGTGCCTGCGCCCAGTTCTGCCGGATGAAATTCGACCTGCTGGATGCCGGCGGACGGGAACTGGAGCACCAGCGCCACCTGCTGTCGCTGAAAGACCTCAACCAACTGGAGTGCCTTGACCGATTGGTGGAGGCCGGAGCCTCCTCGTTCAAGATAGAAGGGCGGCTGAAGGACAGCGCCTACGTGAAAAACGTGGTGGCCGCATACAACGTCCGTCTGAATGCGATTGTAGACCGTCAGCCGGAACGCTACTGCCGCGCCTCAAGAGGCGAGTGCCAGTACACCTTCACCCCCAACCTGCAGAAGACCTTTAACCGAGGGTTCACCCACTATTTCCTGAACGGGCGACAACCCGACATCTTCTCGCCAGACACGCCGAAAGCCATGGGCGAGTATGTGGGGTGCGTGAAGGAAATCCGCGGCAACTCCTTCAATGTGGCAGGGACGGCCTCCTTTGCCAACGGCGACGGACTGTGCTTCATCAATGCCGACCGCGAACTGGAAGGGTTTCGCGTGAACCGGGCGGAAGGCAACCGGCTGTTTCCGCAGAAGATGCCGCAGCACCTCCGGCCGGGAATGGCCTTGTACCGCAACAGCGACCAGCACTTCGAGAAGCTCCTCTCCCGACCGAGCAGTGTCCGCCGGATTCCCGTCGTGATGCACCTGTCTGCCGACGACCGGGGGTTCTGCCTGTCTGCCGACGGAGTGACGGCACGGATTGACTGCGAGCACCAAGCATCGGAGAAGCCGCAGCACGACACGATTGTCCGACAACTCTCGAAACTGGGCGGCACTCCGTATGAGTGTCGGAAGGTGGAAATGGACGACGACTTCCAATGGTTCATCCCCGGAAGTCTGTTGGCCGAGTTGCGCAGACAACTGGTCAGCCGGTTGCTGGACGCTGCCCGAACCAAGGCGAAGACCGCCATAGCGGAAACCCAAGCGGAGCAAGTCCGGGAGCAGACGGGGCTTCCGCCGTCAATCGCTGCCCTATACCCCTACGGCTACCTGTTCAACGTGGCCAATGAAAAGGCGAGGGATTTCTACGCCGCACAGGGACTGGAAAGTCCGGAGGCGGCCTACGAGAAACGAACGGGAAAGATTCCGTCGCCGCTGCTGATGCAGTGCCGCCATTGTCTACGCTACGCCTTGGGGGGCTGTCTGAAACACGGCGGCAGGAAACCGGAATGGCGAGAACCGCTGTTCCTGCGTCTGGCGGACGGACGCAGATTCCGGTTGGAGTTCGACTGTCCACACTGTCAGATGAATGTCTATGGAGAAGATGAGAAATAGCCTGTTGGGACTGTTGGTCCTTCTGTTGCTGGCCGGCTGTTACCATGACCGCCCCGCCTCGCCCGATGCGTGGGACTTGACGGAACGGCAGATTGACTCGCTGTCGTTCTTTACCACCCATCATTATTCGCAGAACTACAATTTTGTGGTGAAGGCCAAACAGATGCCGCTCTCTGACGAGCCAGGCCCCATGGCCTTTGACACCATCTACGTGGCGAAGGGAGACCCTTTGGTCGTGGCGGACATCAAGACGATAGCGGCAGATTCCGTCGATTCCGTCTGGGTGAAAGTGGCACGGGACCAGTTGACGCAGGGATGGATTCGCGAAAGCGAGATGCTGAAATGTGTCTCGCCGGACGATCCGATTTCCCAGTTCATCGATTTCTTCTCCGACACGCACCTGCTGCTATTCCTGGCCTTGCTGGTCATGGTCTCCGTGGCTTACGGCCTGCACTGGCTGATGCGCCGCAATGCGCGGATCGTCCACTTCAACGACATCGACTCGTTCTACCCCACGCTGTTGTGTCTCTTGGTGGCTGCGTCGGCCACGCTCTATGCTGCCATACAGATGTTCAGTCCCGAATCGTGGCGGCATTTCTACTATCATCCGTCGCTGAACCCGTTTGCCCTGCCTTGGTTTCTGGGGTTCTTCGTCGCCTCCGTCTGGGCCATCCTGATTGTCGGCGTGGCCACGGTCGACGACGTGGCCAACCGTCTGGAACCCGTCGAAGGCCTGCTCTACCTGTGCGGTCTGGCCGGAGTCTGTGCCATCGGCTACGTGGTGTTCAGCATCACCACCTTATATTATATAGGCTATCCGCTCCTCGCCGCCTACATCGTCTTTGCCCTGTGGCGTTATTTCCGCCACGCGCACTATCCCTTTGTCTGCGGCAACTGCGGCGAGCGGATGCGGCGCAAGGGCATCTGTCCCAAGTGCGGCAAGGAGAACGTCTGAAAAATCCATATAAATGTGGATGCGCCATGCGACGGAAAGACCCTACCTTTGCAGACGCTATGAGAAAGATACTATCCGTATTGATATTGTTGCTGGCAGCCGTTGCTGCAAAAGCGGAGCAAAAGCCCATACCTGCCGACAGTTCACGCGTTTATGACCTTGACGAGGTAGTCGTAGTGTCACAGGTGAAAGACACCTATCGCCTGCGCCAGCAACCGTTGGCATCGACCGTGTTGGGGCGTGACCAGTTGATTGGCCACAGCCTCCAAGACCTCCGCGCCCTGTCCGCTTTCGTACCCTCGCTGTCCATGCCCGCCTACGGGTCGCGTCTGACCTCGGCAGTCTATGTGCGCGGCATCGGGTCGCGCGTGAACAGTCCGTCCATGGGCTTCTACGTAGACCATATCCCGCTCATGAACAAGGCCGCCTTCAACACCCACCTCTACCAGACCGACCGCGTCGACGTGCTGCGCGGCCCACAGGGCACGCTGTACGGAATGAATGTAGAGGGCGGCTTGGTGAGAATCTTCTCGAAGTCACCGTTCGACAGTCAGGGTACGGAAATGAAACTCGGACTGGGGACGGCAGGTTTCCGTCAGGTGGAAATGGCACATTCCCGGCTGTTCGGTGCCAAGACGGCCGTCTCGCTGGCCGCCTTCTACCAAGGAACGGACGGTTTTTTCAAGAATACGCAGACCGGGCAGTCCGCCGACAAGATGAATGAGGCCGGCGGACGCTTCCGGTTGACGGCACGTCCGACGGAACAATGGAGCATAGACTGGATTGCCGATTACCAGTACGTGCGGCAGAACGCCAACCCCTACGGGGTCTTCCATCCGGACAACGGTCTGGTGGAAGCACCCGGGCAAGACACGCAGAGCCGCTACACGCGGAACCTGTTGACAAACGGCTTCCACGTGAACTATATCGGCGAGGGCTTCACCCTCCAGAGCACCACCTCCTGGCAATTCCTGCACGACGGACTGATTATGGATGTCGACTATTCCCCCAAGGACTTCTTCACCGTCGACCAGCGGCAACAGAGCCATATCCTCACGCAGGAAATCACGGCCAAGAGCCGGAACACGAGCCGCTGGCACTGGATCAACGGCGTGTTCCTCTCGCATGAATGGTTGAAGACCACGGCACTCAACTCCTTCGGGGAGGCGTTCGGCCAACAGATGGGAGAGCGGATTGGCGCAACCGTCTACAACCAGATTCTCGGGTCACTGGCCGACCGCATGGGCGAGACGGCCGCAGCGGAAATGATCCAGCGGTTGGGGGGAGTCCACGTCAGCATGGGTCTCTCCGTGCCCGGCACCTTCCGCACGCCACAGACGAACGTCGGTCTCTTCCATGAGTCGAACGTCGAACTCACGGAGCGGCTCACCGCCACCCTCGGCCTGCGCTACGACTACAGCCGGAACGGCATCCGCTATGCGGCTGACGGACGAGCCACCCTCGGCTTCAACATCATGGGTTCCGGGGCGGACGTGCGTCTGACCTCACCACTTACGGGCAACGAACACCAGTCGTTCCGGCAACTGCTGCCGAAATTCGGACTGCTCTACCGCTGGCACAGCGGAAGCAATCTCTACGCCACCGTGACGAAAGGCTACCGCAGCGGAGGCTACAACATCCAGCTCTTCAGCGACATCGTACAGGCCGACGTGCAGTCCAACCTGCGCAGCGTCATGCAACAGGCCATGCAACAGCGCGGCGACATGGAGGTCACCGTCAACCACACCGCGGAGGAGTATGCCGCCATCCTCGAAGGCATCCGGTTCAAGCCCGAGGAAAGCTGGAACTACGAAGCCGGTGCCCACCTGAACCTCTTCAACCATACGGTGCAGGCCGACCTGTCGGCGTATTATATGCAGATACGCAACCAACAGCTTTCCGTGTTCACCAGCGACTACGGCTACGGACGGAAAATGATCAATGCCGGACGCAGCTACAGTTGCGGACTGGAAATGGCCGTCCGGGGAAACGCCTTGAACGACCGGCTCACCTGGGCCGCCACGTATGCGTACACCCATGCCGCCTTCAAGGACTACACCAGCAAGGACAACAGTTCCGGTGCGGTCGTGGACTATCGCGGCAAGCGTGTGCCGTTCGTGCCGGAACACGCCTTTTCCCTGCTGGCCGACTATCGCGTGGATTTGCGTGACGGGAAAGGCAGCACCCTGGTGTTCGGAGCCGACCTCAGCGGCCTCGGGCGCATCTATTGGGATGAAGCCAACACGTACAGCCAGAACGTCTATACGCTGTTGGGCCTCCACGTCGGACTACACCGCCGGCGTTGCAGCGTCAACCTCTGGGCACGCAACCTCACCGACACGCATTACAACACCTTCGCCTTCCAAAGCAAAGCCACAGGAGAGGCCGTGTATTACGCCCAACGGGGCAATCCTTTCCAGCTCGGAATGGAAGTGGGATGGAAGTTTTAATGCCGTATATTCAACCAAAAGTGCGTTTTGGTGTTAATATTGTTAAAATTAACGGAAAAATTTAACGGACAGAAGCCCTCATATCTGTAATATCGCTATCTTTGCAGGCATGAAGAAGTCAACGATTTGGACTATCGCCATCATCATGGGATTCTCGTTCCTGGTGCTGCTGTTTCTTCAGTTCTTCTACGCAGAAGAGATGATAAAGATGAAGAAGGAGCAGTTTGAGGAGAGTGTCAACCGCAGCCTGTACCAGGCTTCACGGAATCTGGAGATGAACGAGACGCTGAGATACCTGGAGAAAGATGTCAACGAGACCGAGCGCCGCGCCTTCAAGCAGGATTCGGTCATGGTCGACGGTTTCGACGGCACCATCAAGCAGTCCCACCAGTTTTCGGTGGCAGCCGACGACGGCACCGTCTACTCCTCCTTCCAGATGAAGTCCTTCGAGATGAAGCCGTCCAGCGTGTCCAAGGGCATGATGGTGCACAAGGACAAGGGTTCGATTTCCGAGGCGGCAAAGACCATGCAGGAAATCGTGCGCAAGCGTTACGTCTACCAGAAGGCGTTGTTGGATGAGGTCGTGTACAACATCCTCTACACCGCCAGCGACAAGGCCCTGAAGGAACGCATCAACTTCAAGATGCTCGACCAGGACATCCGGACGGAGCTGCAGAACAACGGCATCAACATCCCCTACCATTTCACCGTGTCCACCACCGACGGACGGGAAGTGTACCGTTGCCCGGAATACAGCGACGAGGGCGAGGAGTACAACTATTCGCAGGTGCTCTTCCGCAACGACCCGCAGTCGAAGATGGGCGTGGTGCGCATCCATTTCCCGGACATGAGCGGCTATATTTTCTCGTCCGTGCGCTTCATGATTCCCTCCATCATCTTCACCATCGTGTTGCTCATCACCTTCATCTTCACGGTGGTGGTCATCTTCCGGCAGAAGAGATACACGGAAATCAAGAACGACTTCATCAACAACATGACCCACGAGCTGAAGACCCCCATCGCCTCCATCTCGCTGGCCGCACAGATGATGAATGACGCATCCGTCACCAAGTCGGAGAGCATGACGAAACACCTGGGAGGCGTGATTGCCGACGAAACGAAACGCCTGCGCTTCCTCGTGGAGAAGGTGTTGCAGATGTCGATGTTCGACAAGAGGAGCGTGGTGTTCAAGAAAAAGGAGCTGGACCTGAACGAGATGGTGGAGAGCATCGCCGCCACCTTCACCCTGCGCGTGGAGCATACCGGCGGAAAAATCTACACCGAGATTGAAGCCGTCGATTCCGCCATCTATGTGGACGAGGTGCATTTCCAGAACGCCATCACCAACCTGATGGACAACGCCGTGAAGTACCGGAAACCGGACGAGCCGGTCAACATCTTCATCCGCACGTGGAACGACGCAGACCGCCTCTATCTTTCCGTCCGTGACACCGGGCAGGGCATCCGGCGCGAGAACATCAAGAAAGTGTTCGACAAGTTCTACCGCGTGCACACAGGCAACAAGCACGATGTCAAGGGCTTCGGTCTGGGACTGGCCTATGTCAAGAAGGTGGTCGACCTGCATCAGGGAGAAATCAAATGCGAGAGCGAAATCGGCAAGGGCACGCGGTTCGTGATTTCCCTTCCCGTGCTCCACGAAGCATAATCCAACGACAGAACAAATTCTCAATAACAACATTAAAACATTCATGATTATGGACGACAAACTGAAAATTCTTCTTTGCGAAGACGACGAGAACCTCGGAATGTTGCTGCGCGAGTATCTGGCAGCGAAAGGTTATCAGGCCGAGTTGTGCCCCGACGGCGAGGCCGGATTCAAGGCTTTCATGAAGGCCAAGTTTGACATCTGCGTGCTCGATGTCATGATGCCGAAAAAAGACGGTTTCACGCTGGCACAGGAAATCCGCGCCGCCAATGCCGAAATCCCCATCATCTTCCTCACGGCCAAGACCCTCAAGGAAGACATCCTGCAAGGTTTCAGAATCGGTGCGGACGACTACATCACCAAGCCGTTCTCCATGGAAGAGCTCGTGTCGCGCATCGAGGCCATCCTCCGGCGCGTGCGCGGCAAGAAGAACAAGGAAAGCTCCGTCTACCATATCGGCCGCTTCGTGTTCGACACCCAGAAGCAGACGCTGACCATCGGCGAGAAGGTCACGAAGCTGACCACCAAGGAGAACGACCTGCTGAGCCTGCTCTGCAGCCACACCAACGAGATTCTGCAGCGCGACTTCGCCCTGAAGACCATCTGGATTGACGACAACTATTTCAATGCGCGCTCCATGGACGTGTACATCACCAAACTGCGCAAGCATCTGAAGGACGACGACCAGATAGAAATCATCAACATCCACGGCAAGGGCTACAAGCTGATTGCACCGGAAGAGGAATAAACCGGAACACGCATGGACATCCAAAGTGCAGAATTCTGTGTGAGTGCCCCCGTGGTGGGTCTCTGTCCGAAGGACACCAAGCCCGAGTACGCTTTCATCGGACGCTCCAATGTGGGCAAGTCGAGCCTCATCAACATGCTGACCAACCGGCGCAAGCTGGCCAAGACCTCGGCCACGCCGGGCAAGACCCTGCTCATCAACCATTTCATCATCAACAAGGAATGGTATCTGGTCGACCTGCCGGGCTACGGCTACGCCAAACGCTCCAAGAAGGAGGTGGCGCGTCTGGACCAGATGATCCGGAGCTACATCCTGCAACGCGAGCAGTTGGTCAACGTATTCCTGCTGGTCGACTCCCGGCTTGAGCCGCAGAAGATAGACCTGGAGTTTATCGAGTGGCTCGGGCAGTCGGGTGTGCCGTTTGCCCTCGTCTTCACCAAGACCGACAAGCTGAGCGGCAGCAAGGCCAACCAGAACATGGACACCTACAAGCAGAAACTGTTGGAGACGTGGGAGGAGCTTCCGCCGATTTTCGTCACCTCGTCGGAAAGCAGGAAAGGCCGGGAGGAACTGCTCGACTACATTGACCAAATCAACCGACAACTGAAGGAATAGCATGGCCAAAGACACTCCGTGCGTTGACGTGCAGAACGTCTCGAAGGCGTTTGGTGCGCTCCAGTTGCTGGACTGCGTCAGCTTCTCGATTGCCGAGGGGCAGCGGGTCGGCCTCGTGGCCCGGAACGGCACGGGGAAGTCGACCTTGCTCTCCGTTCTGGCAGGCAAGGAGGGCTGCGATACAGGCAGCATCGTGTTCCGCCGCGACCTGACCGTAGGCTTTCTGGAGCAGTCGCCGCAGTTCGATGCCGACGAAACGGTGCTCGACGCCTGCTTCAACCACCGGGGCGACCCGGAGAAGGTGCTGAAGGCCAAACAGGTGCTGACGCAGTTGAAGATCCGCGACCTCAACCAGGCCATGGGGCAGTTGAGCGGCGGACAGCAGAAGCGCGTGGCCTTGGCCAATGTGCTGCTCACCGAGCCTGATTTGCTGATTCTGGACGAACCTACCAACCATCTCGACCTGGAGATGATAGAATGGCTGGAAGGCTATCTGTCGCGCGGCAACCGCACCCTGCTGATGGTCACCCACGACCGTTTCTTCCTCGACCGGGTGTGTTCGGTCATCCTTGAACTGGACGACCGCACCGTCTATACCTATCGGGGCAATTACAGCTATTATCTGGAGAAACGGCAGGAGCGGCTGGATGCCAGACGCGCGGAGATTGCCCGCGCCAACAACCTCTACCGCACCGAGCTGGAATGGATGCGGCGGATGCCCCAGGCGCGCGGCCACAAGGCCCGCTACCGCGAAGAGGCGTTCTACGAGCTGGAGAAAGTGGCCCGGCAGCGCATGGAGGAACGCCAGTTGCGGCTGAAGGCCGGCAACGTGTACATCGGCAGCAAGATTTTCGAGTGCCAGTATATTTCCAAACGCTTCGGCGACATCGTCATCCTGAAGGATTTCTACTATAACTTCTCGCGCTTCGAGAAGATGGGCATCGTGGGCAACAACGGCACGGGAAAGTCCACCTTCATCAAGATGCTCCTCGCACAGGAACAGCCCGACGAGGGGCGCATCGTGGTCGGCGACACCGTCCGTTTCGGCTATTTCTCGCAGGAAGGTCTTCAGTTCGACGAGCAGATGAAGGTCATCGACGTAATCAGTGCCATTGCCGACTACGTGGACCTCGGCGGCGGCAAGCGGCTGTCGGCCTCCCAACTGTTGCAGTATTTCCTGTTCACCCCCGAGCAGCAGCACAACTACGTCTACAAGCTGAGCGGCGGCGAGCGGCGCAAGCTGTATCTGTGTACGGTGCTGATGAAGAATCCCAACTTCCTGGTGCTGGACGAGCCGACCAACGACCTCGACATCGTGACCATGCAGATTCTGGAGGAGTATCTTCAGGATTTCCCCGGCTGCGTCATCGTGGTCAGCCACGACCGCTATTTCATGGACAAAGTCGTGGACCACTTGCTCGTGTTCAAGGGGCAGGGCGAGGTGAAGGACTTCCCCGGCAACTACACCCAGTACAGGGAATGGCTGGCCATGGAGGACGGAAAGACGGAAAAGACTGCCAAAACGCCCAAGGACAAGGCCGCCAGACCGAGCCGCCACGACGACCGGCGCAGAATGACCTTCAAGGAGAAACAGGAGTTCGAGCGGCTGGAACGGGAAATCGGCCAACTGGAGGAAGAACGCCGCCTGCTGGAAGCCGCCCTTTGCAGCGGCACGCTCTCCGTGGCGGAGCTGACCGAGAAGAGCAAGCGTCTGCCGGTCCTGCAGGAGGAGCTGGACGAGAAGTCCATGCGCTGGCTGGAACTCTCGGAGATTGAAGACACACAGAAAAAGTAAGCATCCGCATGACACCCCAACAATATCCGTCCCAGTTGCTTGAAAGAGCCGTCCAGGAGTTTTCCAAACTGCCGGGCGTAGGCCGCAAGACGGCACTCCGTTTCGCGCTCCATCTGCTGCGCCGGGAGGCCGACGACGTGGACACGTTTCTGGAAGCCGTCGGGCGGTTGAAGCGCGAGGTGCACTACTGCCGCACCTGCCACAACATCTCCGACTCCGAATGTTGTCCGATCTGTGCCGACCCCAAGCGCGACGCCTCCACCATCTGCGTGGTGGAGAACATCCAGGACGTGATGGCCGTGGAGAACACGTTGCAGTACAGGGGACTGTATCATGTGCTGGGCGGAGTCATCTCTCCCATGGACGGCATCGGCCCTTCCGACCTCGAAATCGCTTCGCTGGTCAGCCGGGTGGAGGCCGGCGGCGTGAAGGAGGTCATCCTTGCGCTCAGCCCCACCATGGAGGGCGACACCACCAACTTCTACATCTTCCGCAAACTCGCTCCCTTCGATGTCCGCCTCTCCGTGATTGCGAGGGGCGTGTCCGTGGGCAACGAGCTGGAATACACCGACGAGGTGACGCTGGGGCGTTCCATCCTCAACCGCACGCCCTTTGAAGGGAAATGAACCATACACCTTTTATATATAAATAGTTTATGCAGACAACAACAGAGAAACATCCTACGGACAAAGGCCGCGCTGCCGCGCCCCAGACCCTACAAGAACTGCAACGCCAACTGATGGCCGTTTTCTGGGCAGTGCCGGTGCAGGCCGTGCTGATTGCGCTGATCCTGCGTGCGGTCGGCTTCCCTTCCGTCTGTCCGTTCTTCACCGATGCGGTGGTGGAATATGCAGCCGATATGCTGGCCGTCTGCCTCACCGTCTGCCTCGTGCCGCTGGCGTTGCGCCTGTTCCGTTTCCACCGGGTCTGCCGCCAGTTGCCCGACCGCTACGCCCATTGGGTCTGGCTCCGGCTGGTGATGCTCCAGACGGTGCTGATGGTCGATGCCATCGGCTACGGACTGTTCGGCCAGGCTTCCTATTTCTATCTGGCACTGATGGTGCTGCTGGCCATGGCGTTTGTCTATCCGTCGCGCCGCCGCTGTGAGGCGGAAACCACTCCAAGCGAAACGGAATGAAACAGCTCTCCGTCATCATCGTGAGCTACAATGCGCGCCGGTTTCTGGAGGCGTGCCTCCGCAGTGTGGAACGCGCCATGGAGGGTCTGGACGGCGAGGTGATCGTGGTGGACAACCAGTCGCACGACGGCACCGTGGCCTGGCTCAGGGCGCAGTTTCCTGAGGTGTGCGTCGTGGAGAGCGGCGGCAACCTCGGCTTTGCCAAGGCCAACAACATCGGCATCCGCCGGAGCAACGGCCGCTACGTGCTCCTGCTCAACCCCGACACGGTGGTGTCGGAGAACTGCCTCCGCCAGACGGTCGGTTTCATGGAGAGCCATCCGCAGGTGGGAGCCGCCGGAGTCCAGATGCTCAACGCCGACGGCACGCGCGCCCCGGAGTCGCGCCGTGGCCTCCCCACGCCCATGACCGCCCTCTACAAGATGTGCGGACTGGCCCGCCTGTTTCCGCGCAACCGCCGCTTCGCCCACTATTACATGAGCTGGCTGCCGTGGTCGGAGCCGGCCGAGATAGAGGTGGTCAGCGGAGCCTTCTTCCTGCTGCGCCGCGAAGCCCTGGAGCGCGTCGGCCTCCTCGACGAGGACTTCTTCATGTACGGCGAGGACATCGACCTCTCCTGCCGCCTACTCGACGACGGCTGGCACAACTGCTATCTGCCCTGCAAAATCGTGCACTACAAGGGCGGCTGCAGCGACACGGCCTCCGTCTTCTACGTGCGGATGTTCTACCGCGCCATGATTGTCTACTACCGGAAGCACCATGGCCGCGCGCCCGTGTGCCTCCGCAAACTGATTGAACTCGCCGTCTGGCTCCGCATGCTGTTTGCCCTGATAGGCATCCTGCCGTCGCGGTTGGTGCGGACGCGCGTGAAAACCGTAATCACACCCCAAGACCTGTTGAAATGAAACCGTTGCCGAACATCACGCTGCGCGCCATGGAGCCCGAAGACCTCGACGTGCTGTACCAGATAGAGAACGACCGATCCCTGTGGGAGACGGGAGCCACCAACGTGCCCTACTCGCGCTACGCGCTCCGCGACTACATGGCCCACGCCGTCAGCGACATCTACGTGGACCGGCAGGTGCGCCTCGTCATGGAGAACGCGGAAGGCCGGGTGGTGGGACTGGCCGACCTGGCCAACTTCGACCCGCGGCACCTGCGCGCCGAACTGGGACTGGTGGTGCTCCCGGACTACCGGCGGCAGCGGTACGCCGAGGCAGCCGTGGCCCAGGTGCTCGACTACGCGCTCCGTACGCTCCACCTCCACCAGATCTACGTCGTCATCGACCGGCGCAACGAGGCCGCCCTGCAAATCTTCCGCCAGTACCGGTTTGTGGAGGGCAGCGAACTCAAGGAGTGGCTGTTCGACGGGGTCAAGTACCATGATGCCTGCCTTTTCCAAAGAATTTTATAACTTTTCTTGGAAAAAGTTTTGTGGTGTCGAAAAATGTCAGTACCTTTGCACCCGCTAAAACACAGGGAGAGACTGGTGCGTTAGTTCAGTTGGTTAGAATGCCTGCCTGTCACGCAGGAGGTCACGAGTTCGAGTCTCGTACGCACCGCA
>CAVJNH010000044.1:0-22177 GCA_963651005.1 Oscillibacter sp. MSJ-31 | reverse complement strand
CTTCGGCGGACAGACCCGCGGCGAGATCTTCGCACTGTATGCCCTGAAGGTCACCGAGGCCAACGGACGCGCTCCGCTGGAGGGCGACGTGATTACCGGAGCCAAGGACGAGTTCGACCAGATGGGTCACCCCTCCGTTTCCATGCAGATGAACTCCGACGGCGCACGCCGCTGGTCGCAGATTACCAAGCAGAACATGGGACGCGCCGTGGCCATCGTGCTGGACGACGTGGTGTACAGTGCACCGCGCATCCTCACGCAGATTGACGGCGGCAACTCGTCCATCACCGGTAACTTCACCATCGAAGACACCAAGGACCTGGCCAACACCCTCAACTCCGGTAAGATGCCCGCACCGACCCGCATCGTACAGGAAGAGGTGGTAGGCCCGTCGCTCGGTGCACAGTCCATCATGCAGGGTGCCATCTCGTTCGTCGTGGCCTTCGTCGTGCTGATGATTTATATGGTGATGCTCTACGGATTCATTCCGGGTATGCTCGCCAACATCGCACTGCTCTTCAACCTGTTCTTCACCCTCGGCATTCTGACCTCTTTCCAAGCCGCACTGACCATGCCCGGTATCGCCGGTATCGTGCTCACCCTGGGTACGGCTGTGGATGCCAACGTGCTGATTTACGAACGCACCAAGGAGGAGCTTCGCAAGGGACACACCGTGAAGGAGGCCATCGGTCTGGGTTACTCCAACGCCTTCTCGGCCATCTTCGACTCCAACTTCACGTCGTTGATTACCGGTATCATCCTCTACGTGTTCGGCACAGGCCCCATCCGCGGCTTCGCCACGACCCTGATCATCGGTATCTGCGTATCGTTCTTCACCGCCGTCTACATGACCCGTCTGGTCTACGACGCCAAGACCAAGAAGAACAAGTGGCAGAACCTCACCTTCACCACCGCCTATTCGCGCAACATGATGCAGAACACCAAGTTCAACTTCATGGGCATCTATAAGAGGACATTCACCATCTGGGCCATTGGAGCCGTGCTGTTCTGCGTCAGCTTCGCTGTCCGCGGACTGAGCAAGAGCATCGACTTCACCGGTGGACGCAACTACGTGCTGACGCTGGACAAGGCCGTTCCCGTGGAGCAGGTGCGCACCGCACTGACCGGTGTCTTCGTCAACACCGTCGGCGAGAATACGGGCAAAGAGGCCAACACCAGTGTCATCGCCCTCGGCACCGACGGCAAGACCGTCCGCGTCTCCACCAACTGGGACATCGAGTCCAACAACCCGCAAGTAGACGACAAGGCCGAGACCATCCTCTACAACGCCTTGCGGAAGGCCGGACTGGTCAGCCAGGAGAGTGTGGAAGCCTTCAAGAACCCCGACATCCGTCAGGGTGGTTCCATCATCAGTTCGTCGAAGGTAGGCCCCTCGGTGGCCAAGGACATCACCCACGGTGCCGTCATCTCGGTGGTCATCGCCCTGATAGCCATCTTCCTCTATATCCTGCTGCGCTTCCACAACCTCGCCTATTCGGTGGGTGCTACCGTGGCACTGGCTCTCGACACCTTGATCGTGGTCGGAATGTACTCCGTGTTCTGGGGCATTCTCCCCATGTCGCTGGAGATTGACCAGACCTTCATCGGTGCCATCCTGACCGTCATCGGTTACTCCATCAACGACAAGGTGGTGGTGTTCGACCGCATACGTGAGAACCACAACCTCTACCCGAAGCGCGACCTGCAGACGCTGTTCAACGGTTCGGTCAACCAGACACTGTCCCGTACCGTCAACACCTCGCTGACCACGCTGATCGTGTTGCTGTGTATCTTCATCCTCGGTGGCGACAGCATCCGTTCGTTCTCCTTCGCCATGATACTGGGTGTGGTGTTCGGAACGCTCTCGTCCATCTTCATCGCAGCCCCCACGGCCTTCCTCGTACTGGGTAAGAACATCCGTGAAGACCATACAGAAGAAGCACAGGCATAAGACCCTACTTCATATCCTATAACAGTACGCCCGCTCCCAGAAAAGGAGCGGGCGCATTGTTTGATGTCCCGGAGCAACGCCGTGGCGTTTAGTGACGGTTAAGAAAGAACCGGGTATGCTTACTTGAAGTAATACAGGAAGGCGGCAATGCCCTCCAGTGCAGGCTTGCGCTGTCCCTCAATCTCTATTCTGAACTTGATTTCCGCCTTGCAGATGCCCCGCAGGTTCTGTATGGCATGGAGCTTGGTGACCAGGCGCACGCGGCTGCCGGTGATGACCGGCTGTCCGAAACGCATCTCGTTCATGCCGTAGTTCACCAGCATCGTGATGTTGTCGACCTCGATAATCTGGTCCCACAGGTAGGGCAGCAGGCTCAAGGTCAGGTAACCATGTGCTATGGTGCTCTTGTAGGGACTCTCCTTCTTGGCACGCTCCACATCCACGTGAATCCACTGATGGTCTAGCGTAGCGTCAGCAAACAGATTGATGCGGTCCTGATTCACCTGCAACCAGTCGGAAGCACCCAACTCTTCGCCCAGATGGGCGGCAAACTCGTCGTACGAGTGAATGACTAATTTTCCCATTTTTTCATTTTATTGTTTGAAATCCGGCACAAAGGTACTCAAAAATACTCAAATTACAATTATATTTTGTACCTTTGTGCCCGTATTCAGACTGCCCTGATAGTTAAATGGATATAACAAGGCTCTCCTAAAGCTTAGTTCCGAGTTCGATTCTCGGTCGGGGTACCCCAAAACTCGTTAAACCAAATGACGAGATGTTCAGCAGTGAACACCCATAAAGAAATCCGCTCAGCACCGATTTGCAGCGACTGGGCGGATTTTCAAGTGTTGGGGTACCCGGATTCGAACCAGGAAAGGCAGGACCAGAATCTGCAGTGTTACCATTACACCATACCCCAATGCCTTTATTGCGAGTGCAAAGGTACGTGTTTTTTCTGAAACACCAAAGGAAAAAACCGTTTTTTTCAAAAAAAACAATAAATTTGGGTTTTCCGCACGAGTTTTGTCGGTTTTATTTTGTATTTCGCTCGGTTTGCACTACCTCTGGCCTTCGGCCGAAGGTAGGCTCGAAGGTAGGCTACACCTCGGAAATAAAAGAAAAACTTCGTTTCTCTTTGCCTTCGGCTTATTTTGTCGCGACTCAGCAAAGAAAGCAAGCTTTCTCTGCATTCGCTGCTCCAAAATTTGGTATTTCGCTCGGTTTGCACTACCTTTGCAGGACAATCATACAGACATGAACGAAAAACAGAGAAAAGACCCTAACATGAATATGCCACGCTTCAATATGGGCTGGCTCTATACCCTTGTCGTCATCGGCATTGCCATGGCTCTCTTCACGCAGGGCGGTACCACACCGAGCGTGAACACGAAGCGCACCTACACCCAGTTCCAGGACATGGTGCGGAAAGGCTACGCCCGGAAAATCGTGGTGAACAAAAACAAGGACGTGCTCCACATGTACCCTAAAAAGGAACACGTGCGCGACATCTTCCATCGGAGTGTGAGACAGACGGGACAAGACCCTGCCGTGGAGGTGGAGTTCGGTTCCGTGGACCAGGTGGAACGCTTCGTGGAGGAGGCTCGTGCGCAGAAACAGTTCACCGGCGACTTCTCCTACGACAACGAGCAGGACTCAGCCCTGCTGCACTCCATCCTCATCAACGTGCTGCCCATCCTGCTCATCGTGGGCGTGTGGATCTTCATCATGCGGCGCATGGGCGGCAAGAGCGGCGGCATCTTCAGTGTGGGGAAATCGAAAGCCCAGATGTATGAGAAGGGCGACACGCTGGACATCACCTTCAAGGACGTGGCCGGACAGGCCGGTGCGAAGCAGGAGATGCAGGAGATTGTGGACTTTCTGAAGAACCCGCAGAAATATACGGAGCTGGGCGGAAAGATTCCCAAGGGTGCCCTGCTCGTGGGACCTCCGGGAACGGGAAAGACGCTGCTGGCGAAGGCCGTGGCCGGCGAGGCCGGCGTTCCCTTCTTCTCCATGAGCGGCAGCGACTTCGTGGAGATGTTCGTCGGCGTGGGAGCCAGTAGGGTGCGCGACCTGTTCCAGCAGGCCAAGCAGAAAGCTCCCTGCATCATCTTCATCGACGAGATTGATGCCGTGGGACGCGCCCGTTCGAAGAACCCAGCCATGGGCGGCAACGACGAACGCGAGAACACCCTCAACGCCCTGCTCACCGAGATGGACGGCTTCGGCACGAACAGCGGCATCATCACCCTGGCCGCCACCAACCGCGCCGATATGCTCGACAGCGCACTGCTGCGCGCCGGACGCTTCGACCGCCAGATTCATGTGGACCTGCCCGACCTGAACGAGCGCAAGGAGGTGTTTATGGTGCACCTGAAGCCCCTCAAGCTCGACGACACCGTCGATGTGGACTTCCTGGCACGCCAGACTCCCGGTTTCTCGGGAGCCGACATCGCCAACGTCTGCAACGAAGCCGCCCTCATCGCCGCCCGCCACAACCGGCAGAAGGTGGGGAAGCAGGACTTCCTCGATGCCGTAGACCGCATCATCGGCGGACTGGAAAAGAAGACCAAAATCATGACCGTCGAGGAGAAGCACTCCATCGCCATCCACGAGGCCGGGCACGCCACCATCTCGTGGTTCACAGAGCACGCCAACCCCCTTGTCAAGGTGAGCATCGTGCCGCGTGGCGGTGCACTGGGTGCGGCCTGGTATCTGCCCGAGGAGCGCGTCATCCAGACCAAGGAGGCCATGCTCGACGAGATGTGCTCGCTGCTGGGTGGCCGCGCCGCAGAGGAACTCTTCATCGGCCACATCTCCACCGGTGCGATGAACGACCTGGAACGCACCACGAAGCAGGCATACGGCATGATTGCCTATGCCGGTATGGGCGACAGCCTGCCCAACATCTGCTACTACAACAACGCGGAATACCAGTTCCAGCGTCCTTACTCGGAGACCACCGCAAAGACGATGGACGACGAGGTGCTGAAAATCATCAATGAACAATACCAGCGCGCGAAGGAAATCCTCAAGAAACATCAGGAGGGTCACGCCAAACTGGCCGAACTGCTGATGGAGCGCGAGGTCATCTTCGCCGAAGACGTGGAACGCATCTTCGGCAAGCGGCCATGGACCAGCCGTGCCGAGGAGCTTCTCGAAGCACAGCAGCGCGCCGAGGCCGAGCGCATGGCCGAGGAACGCGGACGGCAACTGGAGGCCGAAGCGGCGCAGAAGAACGGGAACGACGCGGAAAACGAAACGGACAAGGAGGGACAAGCATGAGCAACTTCATCCTGCGGGCCGTCACCGGCATCCTCTTCGTGGCCGTGATTGTGGGCAGTTTCCTGCGCCCGGAGACCATGATGCTGCTCTTCGCTATCATCACGGGTCTGACCATCTGGGAGTTCGGCGGTCTGGTGAACCGGCGCGAGGGCATCACCGTCAACCGCTTCATCACCACCGTGGCCGGCATCTACCTCTTCCTCGCCATGACCTATTTCTGCAGTGACATCTACGGCGGCATGGCCAAGTCAGTGGTGTTCATCCCCTATCTGGTCACCGTCGTCTACCTCATCATCGCCGAACTCTATCTGAAGCAGCCCGACCCCATTGCCGACTGGGCCTATACCATGCTCTCGCAGATGTACATCGCACTGCCCTTCTCGCTGCTCAACGCCTTGGCGTTCAACGCCACACCGGAAGGTCTGGTGATGTACAACCCCCTGTTGCCCCTCTCCGTATTCGTATTCCTGTGGATGAACGACACGGGAGCCTATTGCGTAGGGTCTCTGATTGGTCGCCACAAACTCTTCCCCCGGGTGTCACCCGGCAAGTCGTGGGAGGGCAGTGTCGGCGGCGGTATCGTCGTGATGGCCGTGGCATGGATTGTCGCCACCTATGTGGACGGACAACAGACAGGACAGCCGATGCTCGCCGTCTGGCAGTGGCTCGGCCTGGGGCTCACCGTCGTGGTGTTCGGCACCTGGGGCGACCTTGTGGAGAGCCTCTTCAAACGCACCTTGGGCATCAAGGACAGCGGCAATATCCTGCCCGGTCACGGCGGTATGCTCGACCGCTTCGATTCCTCGTTGCTGGCCATCCCTGCCGCCGTGGTGTACCTCTACACCCTCTCGCTCTTCTAAGTGACGCTTAAACGGTGACGAGGATGGAGACGGTCTACGCCATCTCCACCTCTACCACGTGATGTCCTCCCGTGCAGGGCACGACCGTTCCGCCAACGGGTTTCCCGTCGAGGGTCACCCGCTTCACACCCTTCTGGCTGCCGTGCGGATTCTGCACATGAATGTCGAACGTCGTACCGCGCAGCACGCGGCGCACCCGGTATTCCTTCATATCGGCAGGCAGACAAGGGTCAATCTCCAGTCCGTCGTAGGTCGGTTTGACACCCAGCAGGAACTGGCTGACCGTGTACCACATCCACGCCGCCGTGCCCGTCAGCCACGAGTTCTTTCCCTCACCTGGCCGGGCAGCATCCTTGCCAGCCACCATCTGGCAGTTGACATACGGTTCCACCTTATGCAGTGTCTGGTCGCGGAGGTAGGCCGGACAAATCTTGCGGAAGAGTTCCCAGGCATCGTTGCCGCGTCCCGCCACGGTCTCGCCGATGATGACCCACGGGTTGTTGTGGCAGAAGATGCCGGCATTCTCCTTGTAGCCGGCAGGATAGGAAGACAGTTCGCCCATCTCCACATGATAGGTGGTGAAGGCCGGGTTGTTGAGCACCATGCCGTGTTCGCAGTCCAGATACTTGCGGCAGGCATCGATGGCCTTGTCGCACAATCCTTCCTCCAGTCCGATGGCGGCCATGGTGCAGAAGCCCTGTGACTCAATGAAGATTTTTCCCTCCTCGTTCTCATGGGAACCGATTTTGTTGCCATAGAAGTCGTAGGCGCGCAGAAACCACTCGCCGTCCCAGCCGTGGGTCTTCACCGCCTGCACCATGTCTCCGACATGACGCAGGGCACGCTCCGCCTCGTCGGCCTTGCCCACCCGTCGGCACAGCTCCACATACTGTCTGCCGCAGAACACGAAGAGTCCGGCAATCATCACCGACTCCGCCTTTGATCCTTCCGTCTTGTTCTCCGTGGTCTGGAAACTCTCGTCCGGATCCCACGAGAAGCAGTTGAGGTTCAGACAGTCGTTCCAGTCGGCACGTCCGATGAGCGGCAGCGCGTGCGGACCGAGGTTGTCCACCACATGGTTGAACGACACCTTCAGGTGTTCGAAGAGGGAGACCTCCGTGCCCGCCTTGTTGTCCCAAGGCACCGGTTCGTCGAGGATGGAGAAGTCGCCCGTCTCCTTGATATACGCCACCGTGCCGAAGATGAGCCACATGGGGTCGTCGTTGAAGCCGCCGCCGATGTCGTTGTTGCCACGCTTGGTGAGCGGTTGGTACTGGTGGTAGCAGCCCCCGTCCGGGAACTGCGTCGAGGCAATGTCGATGATGCGCTGGCGGGCACGTTCCGGAATCTGGTGGACAAAGCCCACGAGGTCCTGGTTGGAGTCGCGGAAACCCATGCCGCGCCCCACACCGCTCTCGAAGAACGATGCCGAGCGCGAAAAATTGAACGTCACCATGCACTGGTACTGGTTCCAGATGTTGACCATGCGGTCCAGCCGCTCGTCGCCGCTCTGCACCATATACTTGCCAAGCAGTCCGTCCCAGAGGGTGCGCAGTTCGCCGAAGGCCGCATCGACGGCCTCTACGGTGGCGAAGCGACGGATGACGGCCTGCGCCTTCGTCTTGTTGACGAGTGTCACATCGCTGTCCTGCGAGGAGATAAGCTCGCCGCGCCGCTTGCGGGCGATGTCCTCCCGGCAGAACTTCTCGTTCTGTGCGTTCTCCACGTAGCCGAGCACGAAGACATAGTCCCGGCTCTCCCCCGGTTCAAGGTCTACCTCTATATAATGTGATGCCACGGGATTCCAACCATGCGCCAAGCTGTTGGACGGACGGCCTGCCACGACGCACTGCGGACTGTCGAAGCCGTTGTAGAGGCCGACAAACGCCTCGCGATCCGTGTCATAGCCGTCCACGTCGGCATTGGCCACGGCATAGTAGGCATAGTGGTTGCGGCGCTCCTTGTATTCCGTCTTATGGTAGATGACACTGCCGTCGATCTCCACCTCCCCGGTAGACCAGTTGCGCTGGAAGTTCTCCATGTCGGTAGCCGCATTCCACAGACACCACTCAACCAGCGAGAAGAGTTTGAGGTGCTTGGTGGCCGTGGTGGTGTTCTTCAGCGTGACACGCTGCACCTCCGCCCACGTCTTCAGCGGTACGAAGAAAAGTACGCTGGCCTCCACGCCGTCCTTGGCACCAGTGATGTGCGTATAGCCCATGCCGTGACGGCACTCGTAGCGGTCGAGCGGTGTCTTGCACGGTTTCCATCCGGGGTTCCACACCGTGTCGCCGTCCTTGATATAGAAATAGCGGCCACCATTGTCCATTGGCACCCCGTTGTAACGGTAGCGCGTGATGCGGCGGAACTTGGCATCCTTGTAGAAGCAATAGCCGCCGGCGGTGTTGGAGATAAGGGAGAAGAAATCCTCGTTGCCCAGATAGTTGATCCAAGGGAACGGTGTCTCGGGGTCAGTGATGACGAACTCGCGGTGTGCATCGTCATAATGACCGTAGCGGTTGTCTTTCATTTGGCTGTTTTCGTTATGTTATTCGTTTTGTTTCTGTTGTCTGGTTTCGACGAGGATGCGTGCATCCACCGCCACCACCTCGTCGGCATCGGCCAACAAGGGGTTGATGTCCATCTCCTTGATTTCGGTGGCGAAGCGTAGCAGGGTGGACAGGCGCACGATAATCTCGGCATAGCGTTGTTCGTTGATGCCCCGTTGGCCGCGTGTGCCCTTGATGATTTTATAGCCGCGCAGCGAACGTATCATCGAGTAGGCTTCACCATAGGACAAGGGCGCGAGACCGCTCTGCACGTCCTTCAGCACCTCCACGAAGATGCCGCCCAATCCGCAGAACACCACGTGGCCGAAGCGTTCCTCGTATTTCGCACCGATGAAGAGTTCGGTACCCTTCAGCATCTTCTGCACCATCACGCCCTGCGCCCCCTCTATCTGCATCATGCGGTCGTATTCCAGAGCCAAGTGTTCCGGCGTGCGGATGTTGAGCGTCACACCGCCCACATCACTCTTGTGGACCGGCCCCACCACCTTGGCCACGACGGGATAGCCCACCTTGCCGGCAAAGTCGATGAGCTGCTGTTTGTCGCTGCCCACCATCTCGGGCACCATCGGTATGCCGGCACATTCCAGCAACTGATGAACCGTGTCCGGCGACACGTAGCCGTTGTCTTTGATGCCGCCGATGATTTCCCGTATCTTCGGCACGTCCACACCGAACAGTTCAATCTCCGGCGGTGCAGGCGATGGGGTGCGCATCACCTGCGACAGGGCTGTGGCCAGGGTCACCTCGTCACTGAAGTTCACATGACCCTTGGCCAGGAACTCCGCCACCTCCGGCCCTGCCGTGTGCAGGCTGGGCAGGACGGGAAATATCGGCTTGCGGCACTCCCCGATTTTACGGTGGAGCACCTCGTAAGCCTCATACAGCGTGGTGAGTCCCGGTGTGCCGTAGATGACGGCAATGGCATCGATATTGTCAAACCGCCGGTCGCAGTAGTCGATGGTGATGCCCAGCTGTTCCGGTGTTCCCGTGGCGAGGATGTCGATGGGGTTGCCCACCGACGATCCGGGAAACAGTTGTTTCTTGAGTTCGCCGGCCACGACAGGATCCAGCGGCGGCACTTCCAGTCCGCCCTTCGACAGCGCGTCGGTCAGCATGACACCGGGGCCTCCGGCATGGGTCACGACGGCGAAACGCTTGCCCGTCAGTGGCGGCAGGGTGAAGATGCAACCCACGGTGGTCAGTTCCTCGCGCGAGTGACACCGCACGATGCCCGCCTTGCGGAACAAGGCCTCCACCGCCGCGTCGCTACTGGCGAGTGCCCCGGTGTGGCTTGAAGCCGCCCTGCTGCCGCTCTCGCTGCTGCCGGCCTTGACGGCGGCAATGCGGCATCCCTTCCGGATGAGCGACGAAGCGTGGAACAGCAGTTTGTCGGGGTTGGCAATATTCTCGATATACAGCAGCTTCACCTTCGAGTCGGTCTTGGGGTTGAAGTGTTCGTCCATATACTGCAACACGTCCTCAATACCGATCTGCCTGCCGTTACCGACAGACCACACCGAATTGAACTGCAGTCCCTTGATGACGGCACTCTCCAGAATGAACACCGCGGTGGCTCCCGATCCGCTCACGAAATCGACACCCTTCGGATTCAATGCCGGTATGGGTTTTGTGAACACGCTATGGTGGTGGCGGGTGAGGAGTCCGATGCAGTTGGGACCGATCAGTGCCGCCCCATACTGCGCACAGGTGTCGAGGATGCGTTGTTCCATGGCTGCTCCGGCCTTGGTCTCTTCGCCGAAGCCTGCCGAGATGATGATGAAGGCCTTCGTGCCCTTCTCGGATGCCAACAGCTGTACGCTGTCGGGACAGAGTTTGGCCGGAATGACCAAGATGGCGAGGTCGGTGGGTGGCAGCTCGTGGGCATCGTGGAACACCTTGATGCCCTGTACCTCGTCTTCCTTGGGGTTGACGATGCGCAGCGTGCCTTGATAGTGACCTTGCAGGAGGTTGCGCACAACGGCACCTCCGGGTTTATGGACGTTGTTCGACCCACCGATGACGACGATGGAACGGGGGGTCAGCAGTTCTGGAGTAATCATAGTGGTTGGTGAGATTCTGTTTTTCCTGCAAAGTTACGATATAGTCGGCGAAACACAAAGAAAAAACAGTTTTTCTTCGTGTTTCAACTTTTTCTTTGTACTTTTGTACACCTAAATGGCACAATACGCATGACACCAAACCACAAAATAACGATATACGGACGGCGCTGGCTCATGGTCTGCTGCCTGCTGGTGTTGCTGCCCTTCGGGGTCGCCGCACAGAAGCTGATTGCCCAGAAGACCGTCGTCGACGTGGGGCCGACGGGCTTCCGCCAGCCGATTACCGCAGTCTTTGAATTCCGCAACAGGAGCATCCGGCGGTTGAAAATCGAGGCGGTAGACCCCGACTGCAACTGTACGGTGGTGGACTACCCGAAGGGGGTGGTGAGGATGGGCGAACGCTTCCAGATCCGCATGACCTACGATGCGCGCCAGTTGGGACACTTCGACCATCAGGCCGCCATCATCAGCAACGGCACGAAGAAACCGGTGTATATCCGCATGAAGGGTGTGGTGCTGGCCGACTATGTAGACCTGTCGCGCAACTATCCCATAGAGGTCGGCACGCTGCGTACCGACCGGAACGAACTGGAGTTTGACAATGTCAACAAGGGAGACCACCCCATACAGCAGATACAGGTGTACAACAACAGCGGACAGCCTTGCCGGCCGAACCTGATGCACCTGCCGTCGTACCTCTCCGCCACGGTCGTGCCGGAGACCGTTGCTCCCCGGGGCACCGCCACCATATCGGTGGCCCTGCAGTCGGAGAAGATAGGGGACTTCGGACTGACACAGTCGAGCATCTACCTCGCCGCCAACCCCGGCGACAAGGCCACGGCCGGCAACCGTATCGGGGTCTCTACGGTGCTGTTGCCGCCCAAAGAGCACACCAGTCCCGGCTATGGGGGACTGACCCCACGCCTGTACCTCGCCAAGGAACAGGTAGAGGTGGCGATGGCCGGCAAGACGAGGAAGAGTACCGTCATTGCCATCTCCAATTCCGGACGCGGCGACTTGAAGATTTCGTCCATACAGCTCTTCACGGTCGGCCTGCGCGTGTCGCTCAACAAACGGACGTTGCGGCCGGGCGAGGCCGCCCACCTCAAGGTGACCGTGCTGCGCGACGAAATCAAAAAGGCACGCACCCAACCGCGCATACTGATGATTACCAACGACCCCGACCACGCGAAGGTGGTCATCCCCGTTCATGTGAAATAACCCCTAATGCAGTGTCATGGAACATCCGGAAAACAATGAAGCATACGTAGGACTGCAGGTGAACAGCGGCGTGGAACAGCCGTCCATCATCAATCCCTACCTGAAACGCAACCGCTACAAGCGGCGTGAGCGGAGTGCCGCCGAACTGGTGGAAGGCATCGTCAAAGGCGATGTCACGGTGCTCTCGCAGGCGGTCACCCTCGTGGAGAGTGCCAACGCCGACCACCAGGCCAAGGCTCAGGAGGTCATCGACAAGTGTCTGCCGTACAGCGGCAACAGCATCCGCGTGGGCATCAGCGGTGTGCCGGGAGCGGGAAAGTCTACATCCATCGATGCTTTCGGCATCCACGTGCTGAAGGAAAAGGGAGGCAAGTTGGCCGTACTGGCCATTGACCCCAGCAGCGAACGCTCCAAAGGCAGTATTCTGGGCGACAAGACACGCATGGAGAAACTCGCCGTACACCCGGCCTCGTTCATACGCCCCAGCCCGACGGCAGGATCGTTGGGCGGAGTGGCGCGCAAGACCCGCGAGACCATCATCCTCTGCGAGGCCGCCGGCTTCGACAAGATTTTCGTGGAGACGGTGGGCGTGGGACAGAGCGAGACCGCCTGCCATTCCATGGTCGACTTCTTCCTGCTCATCCAACTGGCCGGCACGGGCGACGAGCTGCAGGGCATCAAGCGCGGCATCATGGAAATCAGCGACGGCATCGTCATCAACAAGTGCGACGGCGAGAACGTGGACAAGTGCCACATGGCCGCCAGCAATTTCCGCAACGCCCTGCACTTCTTCCCCATGCCCGAGAGCGGCTGGCTGCCGAAGGTGCTCTGTTACAGCGGTTTCTTCAATCTCGGCATCAAGGAGATATGGGATATGGTCTATGCGTATATTGATTTTGTCAAGCAGAACGGCTATTTCGACTACCGCCGCAACGAACAGGCCAAATACTGGATGTACGAGAGCATCGACGAACAACTGCGCCGCAGCTTCTACAACGACGCCGTAGTCCAGGAACGGATGCGCGAGGCGGAGCAGACCGTATTGGCCGGGCAACAGACCTCCTTCGTGGCGGCACAACAGTTGCTCGACCTGTATTTCGGACGGATCAGAAACAGTCAATAAAGCAGGAGGACGACGACAGATGATGCGAGGAGACAGACAAAACATTCAGATTGAGATAGACAGCGGAAGCGGCTTCTGCTTCGGTGTGACCACGGCCATCCACAAGGCCGAGGAGGAACTGGCGAAGGGCACGCGCCTCTATTGTCTGGGCGACATCGTACACAACAGCATGGAGTGCGAACGGCTGCACCGGATGGGACTCGTCACCATCAACCACGACGACCTCCGGGAACTACATGGGGTGAAGGTGCTGCTGCGCGCCCATGGCGAACCGCCCGAGACGTACCTTCTGGCACAACGCAACGGCATCGAGATCATCGACGCCACCTGTCCCGTAGTGCTCCAACTGCAACGCCGCATCAAACGGCAATACGAGACCGGCGGAGGACAGACCGTCATCTTCGGGAAGAACGGCCATGCCGAGGTGCTCGGACTGGTAGGGCAGACCCGGGGCGAGGCCATCGTCATCGAGAAATATGACGACGTGACACGGCTGGACTTCGGCCGCGACATCTACTTGTACTCGCAGACGACAAAGTCGCTCGACGAGTTTCACCGCATCGTCGACTATATCCAGGAACACATCCAGCCCGGTGCCGTCTTCCGTCGCTTTGACACCATCTGCCGGCAGGTGGCCAACCGCATGCCGCACATCTCACAGTTTGCCACGCGCCACGACCTCATCCTCTTCGTCTGCGGACGCAAGAGCAGCAACGGCAAGGTGCTCTACAACGAGTGTCTGCGCGTCAACCCCAACGCACGCCTCATCGAGGGGCCTGGGGAGATTCTGCCGGCGTGGCTCGACGGCATCCGTACCGTGGGTATCTGCGGAGCCACCAGTACGCCGAAATGGCTCATGGAACAGTGCCGCGATGCCGTGGCCGCACTGGTTGGTGAATGAAGAAACACGTCCACGTATGGAACAGAACAAGATACCGCAGGCTGACCTCGACCGACAGCGCACCACGGGATTCCTTTTGGGGCTCGTCCTGGTGCTGGCACTGCTGTTTGTCGCACTCGAATGGAACAGTATGCCTGCGGAAGAGCCTGTCGACGACGAGATGGACATCCGGGAACTGGTACATGAGGAGGAACAGGTGCCGATGTCGGTAGAACAGCAGATGGCCGAGATGCCCCCGGCACGACCCAAGGCCGAAGAGGGCGCACAGCTGCGCGTGGTCGACGACAACGTGGAACTGGCACCAGACGAGCCGGACAGACAGGCCACTGCAGACGGTGACAGGAACGGCGAGGACGATGCTCCCACACCGCCATCGGTGAAGACCGAGGATCCGAAAGTGTTGGCTCCTGCGGGCATTGACCCCAACGACAACCCGCAGCAGTTCCGAATCGTCGAAGACCTGCCGCAATTCCCTGGGGGTGCGGTGGAACTGATGAAATGGCTCACCCGCAACCTGTACTATCCCAAGGCGGCCCAAGACCGCAAGATACAGGGCAAGGTGGTGGCCTTCTTCTATGTGGAGAAAGACGGACAGATTACCGGCATCACCCTTCAACGCACCCTGTCGGAGGAGTGTGACAACGAGGCCCTGCGCGTGCTGCGGATGATGCCCCGCTGGAAACCCGGCATACAGGACGGCAAGCCCTGCCGCACCAAGGTGTGCATCCCCATCGTCTTCAAACTGTAGAACTCACCGTTAGGAACCAAAATACAAAGAACTATGATACTGTCAGCAAACGAAACCCTTCGGGCGGTCAACGACTTTCTGGAACAGCTTCCCTACGACCGCCAACCTCAGTCTCTCTACGAACCGATACGCTACGTGCTGTCGCTCGGCGGCAAGCGCATCCGGCCGGTACTGATGCTCATGGCATACAATCTCTTCAAGGAGCATCCCGAGGACATCCTGATGCCGGCCTGCGGACTGGAGACCTACCACAACTACACCCTGCTGCACGACGACCTGATGGACAATGCCGACCTGCGGCGCGGCCATGAGACGGTACACAAGCGGTGGAATGCCAACACGGCCATCCTCTCCGGCGACTCGATGCTGGTATTGGCCTACCACCGCATGGCTCAGGTTCCGGCCGACAAACTGGCACGGGTGCTGGACTGCTTCACTGAGACCGCGCTGGAAATCGGTGAAGGACAGGAGTATGACCTGACCTTTGAGACGCGCCGGGATGTCAGCGAAGCGGAGTATATCGAGATGATTCGGCTGAAGACCTCCGTGTTGCTGGCCTGTGCCACCAAGATTGGCGCCGTCCTCGCCGACGCTCCCGAAGCCGATGTCGAACATCTCTACCACTTCGGCGAACGTCTGGGACTGGCCTTCCAGTTGCAGGACGATCTGCTGGATGTCTATGGCGACCCGGCGGTGTTCGGGAAGGCCATCGGTGGAGACATCGTGTCCAACAAGAAGACGTATATGCTCATCAATGCCTACAACAGGGCTGACGGAGCACAGCGTGCCGAACTCTCCCGATGGATGGAGGCTACCGCGTTCGACCGGCAGGAGAAGGTGGCTGCCGTCACCCGGATCTATGATGCGCTGGGCATCCGCCAACTGTGCGAAGAGAAAATCAATGTCTATTTCCGGCAGGCCGCCGAAAGCCTTGGGGAGGTCTGTGTCGATGCCGACCGCAAACAGATGCTCTTCCTGTATATGGATCAACTGCTGCATCGCGACAAATGATACACTATACCGACACCCACACCCACCTCGACGGTGAGGAGTTTCAGGGCGACCTTGATGCCGTGGTGCAACGCGCGCGGGAGGCCGGTTGTCGGCGCGTGCTCGTTCCTGCCATCAACCGCTCCTCACTCGACAGCGTGCCGGCCCTCTGCCAGCGCTATCCCGGTTATGCCTATCCCATGATGGGACTGCACCCGGAAGAGGTCAGGGAGGACTGGCCGGAAGTGCTCGATGCCATGCACAGGACTTTGATTGACGACCCGACGTATGTCGCTATCGGTGAGGTGGGGCTTGACTACTACTGGAGTCGTGACTTCGAGACGGCACAGCTGGAGGCCTTCGAGCGACAGGTGCAATGGTCTGTGGAGCTGCAGCTGCCCCTGATGATTCATTGTCGCAAGGCACAGAACGAGATGGTAGCCATTCTCCGGCGTTATGCCGACCGGCTGCCCGGTGGGGTATTCCATTGCTTCACCGGTAACGGTCAGGAGGCTCGTCAACTCCTCGACTTCCCCGGTTTTGCCTTGGGCATCGGCGGCGTATTGACATTCAAGAAGAGCCATCTACCGGAGACGCTTCCGACCTGCGTACCCCTTGACCGCATCGTTCTGGAGACTGACGCACCCTATATGGCTCCTGTTCCCCTTCGCGGGCAACGCAACGAGCCGTCGTTCGTCCCCCATATCATCCACCGTCTGGCAGAAGCCTATCATGTCAGCGAGGAACAGGTCTGCGACACCACCGAGACCACCGTCCTGCGTCTCTTCCCTCGCCTCTCTACCCCACGAAAATGACCGTCATGCACCGTCACGGGAACAAAAAAACTGCGTTTTTCTTGCCTATACCAAATAAAAGTAGTAATTTTGCACCCGCAAACGCAAAGGAGAGGTGCTCGAGTGGTTGAAGAGGCACGCCTGGAAAGCGTGTAGGCGGCAAAACCGCCTCGCAGGTTCGAATCCTGTTCTCTCCGCTAAAACGACTTAAAGGAAGCCTATCAAGCTTCCTTTTTTAGTATGATCATCCACAGCCTCCCCCTATACAGCTGCTGTCCGAGGACGCGCCTCTCCTTGAATACCGCAAATTCTTGCTACTTTTTGCATTCTTAGCAAGAACTATCATGTATATTAGGGATAGAGCGGCTGTGTCATGCTGAAGGGGCTGTCGAAGTCCTTTAATATCCCGTTCTTCAGGTCTTTATCGGAGAGGATGGCACGGTCGGTGGGAATCTGCCAGTCGATGCCCAGCGAACGGTCGGTGATGGAGATGCCGCCCTCGGCCTCGGGATGATAGAAATTGTCGCACTTGTACTGGAAGATGGCCGTCTCGGAGAGTACGGCAAAGCCATGGGCGAACCCACGGGAGATAAAGAACTGCCTATGGTTGTCCTCCGTCAGTTCCACCGCCACATGCTGTCCGTAGGTCGGCGACCCTTTGCGGATGTCCACCGCCACGTCGAGCACCCGCCCCTTCACACACCTCACCAGTTTGCTCTGGGTAAACGGCGGCAACTGGAAATGCAGTCCGCGCATCACGCCATAGCTGGACATGGACTCGTTGTCCTGCACAAAGCGGACGGTATGTCCCAGTATCGGTGCTACCTTTTCGTCAAATTCACGCTGCGAGAACGATTCGAAGAAATATCCGCGTGCATCGTTGAACACCCTTGGTTCAATGACCAGTACACCCTCTATTTTTGTCTTTGTTACATTCATCCTTCAGTATTTGTAATTAGGATGGAATCCCATCCTTGTGTCCGTTCATATTTTGATGAAGATGCGTTTTCGGTAGAGCCAACAGCCCATGGCGGCATGGATGCCGACGAAGCCCACGGCATAGACCAGACTGGCCAGATAGCCGTCCGTCACGATGCTGTGGATGGTCGCATAGATGCTGTCCTTGATGCCGAAAGCACCGAAGGCGATGCCGAGCACCTCGCTGGCCACATAGAGAAACAGCGGGTTCACGCCGAACGCAATCCACAGCTTGCTCCACCAAGCATCGTTGTCCTTGCCGGCAGCCGCTCCATCCGTCTCCTTTCCGCGGTCGATGAACTGGATCAACAGTCCCAGCAGCCAGGCAGCGAGACCGCAGGTGACGAAGACATAGCTGGGACTCCAGATGCGCTTGTTGATGCCCAGTCCGGCCAGCGACAAGGCGAAGCCCAGCACCACCATGACCAGTCCCGCATATTTCAAGACGCTGATTTTGTTTCCGATGCTTTGTCCTGCACGCTGTATCTTCATGCAACACCAGAAACCGATCATCGTATGGGCTATAGAAGGAATGGTGCCCAGCAGTCCTTCCGGATCCACCGGTCCCCTGCGATAGAGATGGTCGTTGCCGAAGATCCACCGGTCGACCTGTGCCAGGATGTTGGTGTCCGAGTCGTAGGAATAGCCGTTCCCCCAAATCAGAACGCCCGTATAGAGCACGAGCAGTGCCATGATGACGTACAGGAAATAGCGATGGTTAAGGGTGACAGCCAGCACGGCCACCGCCCCGTAGCAGAGGGCGATGCGCTGCATGACTCCCCAGATGCGGAGATGGGCGAAGTCGAATGCCCGTCCGTCGCAGATCATATCGAACCAGTTGATGGCGATGCCTATGACGAACAGGAGCACCGTCCGTTTGGCTATCTTCCTGAACACGGCGGCTGACGGTCGGAATCCCGTCTTCTTCAAGGACAGGCAGGTTGACATTCCCACCATGAAGAGGAAGAAGGGAAACACCAGGTCGCAGGGTGTCAGTCCGTTCCATTTACTGTGTTGCAGGGCACTGTATATTTCGTCTCCTGCACCGTTGTTGACCAGTATCATGAGGGCTACGGTGAGTCCCCGCAGGATGTCAAGAGATTTCAGTCGCATATCATTATATCACTAAACATTAAACACTAAACATTCAACACTCAACATTCAACACTCAACATTCAACACTACCTGATAAATTCCACGACCTCCTTGGCCACATCCACGCTGTTGCCTTCCGGCTCCGTGGGATAGAGGTTGTGCTGGAGTGTCCAAGGCTCCTCCATGGCGTACCAGTCAATCAGCGGACCGCTGGGCAGTGCCATCTGGAAGAGTTCGGCAGAGGTCTTGTTGGCGTTCTTCCCGCCGCCCAGTGCCTCGTAGTTCACCTGCGTCGAGGCTTCCATCTGGTCGGCGAGTGCCTTCATATAGGTGCTCCACCGCTTGTAGTAGAAGTCTTTCAGCAGTCCCTGCCATTCCTTGTGTGCATAGTCGCGCAGTCCACCCTGGTCGGCACAGGTTCTGTTGCCCCAAGTGGTGATCTGTACCCGTGCGTTCCATTCGTACTGGTCCTTTTCCTCTGTGGTAGTGCCGAGATTCCGTGCCGCGTTGGTCCAGTGGCCGAGCCGGAACTCCTCCCGTGTGCCGAGCAGTTTGTCCTGCAACAGAATCATCTTCAGGAAGCGGGCTGCATTCTTGTAGAAATCCTTGCGGGCAAACGCGTTGTAGTCGGCGATGGTGCGGAGATACTGGTGGCGGCCCTGATCCGCCAGCGCCTGACGACAGATGTCCACCAAGTCGTACTCGTAGTTGTTGTTGCCCCGGTATTTGTCCGCCACGCTGGCAAAGAGGATGGCGGCCTGCCGGGTGTCGTTCGGATCGTAGTAGTTGTGCATCTTCGACCAGCTGGAAGCCTGGAAATTGTTGAGCGAGGGACGGCCGCAGAAGATGCTCTCGTGAGGGCCCTGTTGGTTGTTGCCCAGCGGACAGTTGTAGATGCTCTGTGCCAGAATAATCCATGCCCGCTCGATGGCCCCGTCGTGCACCCCATAGCGTGCGAAACAGTACCGGCGAATCCAGTCTTCCTTCGTGAACTTCTCGGGTCGCCAGGGCAGTTCGCTCATCAGTTCGAACATGACCGGGTTGTTCTCCGAACCTTCCATGGTGAAGCCCCACCCTTTGGGGGTAGTGCTTGGTTTATTGTTTAATGTTTCGTGTTGACTTCCCCCCTGTCCCATGGCGAGGTAGAAGTTGTTGATCAGCTGGTCCATGCGGCCATGCAGTCCCACGTTGCCGCCGAAGTTCTCCAGCATGCAGAACAGCCATCCGTGCTGTCCGTAGCCCCCCTGCCGTTTCCAGATGGAAGGAATGCCGAACATCGGGCGGCACTCGGAGAAGAGGTCGAGGATGAGCAGGTCGCCCACCTTCAGGTCCCGCATCATCTCCGGACGCGGGTTCTCCGTCCATCCCTGCACCACCCACGTGGCGTGGGGATTCGCGCGCTTCATCGCGTCCATCAGTGCCGTTCCGGCTTTGGCGTAGTCGATGGCTGCGTCGTCGTTGCTCTCATGGAACGGATCCATGGAGTAGTAGTCTGCCTTGCCGAACAACCGGGTCAGCTCCTTATAGTAGAGGTCGGCAATCTCCGCGAAACGGCTGTCCGTCGGCAGCAGGTTGGCTGGCCTTTGGTATCCGTTCCAGAGGCCTCCGTCACTCACGTTGAGTCCCAGTTTCTGCTTGGCATCGTGGGGCATCATGCCACTGTAGCCCGGCAACACCGGGTGCATCCCCCACGCCTTCATGTCGGCGAGAATCCGCTTCTGGAGCGTCTCCTGCTGCTTGTACCAGATACGGGGCAGCGGTCCGCCCCATCCCTCAAGGTTGTTCATTGCCCACCAGGCCAGGAATGCAGGCCCGGCTATAAACTGGCCGATTTCGGCTTCCGAATAGCCCAGTTTCAGGAGCATATTGCGCCATACGCACTCCTCACCCACGGCGGCCAGCGGCATGTTCACCCCATGGAGTGCCATCCAGTCGATTTCCTTCTGCCAGCGGTTCCAGTCCCAGAAAGCCATGGAGTAAGAGAAGGTGCAGTAGTTGAAGTCGTAGCGCAGCGTGAGGTCGGTCTCGCGGCGTTCCTTCTGCTTCACCGTCGGCATGACCTCCGGCAGTTCCGCTTTCATGTTGTTCCAGGTGAGGTGGATGCCGGCATAGTATTTCAGATACCAGTTGACTCCCACGGCGATGTTCACCCAGGAGTTGCCCCTTATAATAATAGGTGTAGCGGGAGTGGCCTGGTCTATCTCGAAGAAATCCTTGTCCTGCTTGACGAGTTCGGTCTTGAACTTTTTGGATGCGCCTTTGTCGATGCGCTCCAGAAGCCGGGTCACGGGATTGGCTGCGGCGATGGTGGCGGTGGCCAGCCAGCAAACCATACTGATGAGTAATGTTTTCATGCGGATGTTGTCTTTAGGTTCTCTATTTCGAATGCAAAGGTAGTGCAAACCGAGCGAAATACCAAATTTTGGAGCAGCGAATGCAGAGAAAGCTTGCTTTCTTTGCTGAGTCGCGACAAAATAAGCCGAAGGCAAATTTATTTGAGTTTTTCCGAGCGTGAGTACCTTCGGCCGCAGGCCAAAGGTAGTGCAAAAACCACACACATTGAAAAATTTTAGCTTAATTTTTTGTTAATTCGAGAAAATTCCCTAACTTTGCATCAGAATAAAACCTGAAAACGAAACAATCTGTAAATGCACACGAAACAACTTGTATTGATTCTGCTGCTTATACTGGCACTTCCCACGGTCTGTCTGGCCGACATCCACGATGTCAGGAAGTACGGAGCCAAGGGTGACGGCACCCATGATGATGCGCCTGCCATTCAGGCGGCCATCGATGCCTGTTCCAGTGCCGGTGGCGGCGAGGTCGTTTTCCCTGCCAACCACGTCTATCTTTCGGGACCGGTACAGTTGAAGTCCAACGTAAGCATTGTGTTGGAGAACAATGCCGTGTGGAAAGCCCACCCCGACGAACACCTCTACTGCAAGAGTGCCTTCGGCAAGAACGAGGGCGAGGGCATGATGTGGATCTGGGCCAAGGACATCGAGAACCTCTCGTTCTCCGGTCGCGGAACCATCCACGGCAACGGCATTCGGTTCATGGGAAAGGAACTGCTGGACAGCTACGAGCTGAAGCCCGTCACCACCTTCGACCCCCGTCCGCACGTGCTGACGCTGATTGGCGTGAAGAACCTCAGCATCCGTGACATCACGATAAGGGAGGGTGCCTACTGGACGGTGCACCTCATCGGCTGCGACGGGGCGGTCATCGACGGCATCAGCCTCCTCAACAACCTGAAGATACGCAACGGCGACGGCATCGACCTCGACCACAGCAGGAATGTGCGCATTGCCAACTGCCACATCACCAGCGGCGACGATGCCATCTGTCTGAAGAACCGCCGCGAATATGAGGAATACGGCCCCTGCCACGACATCGTGGTGACCAACTGCGTGATGGAGAGCCGTAGCTGCACGGTGAAGATCGGCAGCGAGAACATGGACTCCATCTACAACGTCACCATCGACAACTGCGTCATCAAGGGCAGCAACCGCGGCCTCGGCATCCAGAACCGCGACGAGGGCACCGTGACCGACGTGGTCTTCTCCAACATCATCCTCGACTGCCGCCTCTGGAGCGA
>CAVJNH010000043.1:14733-22300 GCA_963651005.1 Oscillibacter sp. MSJ-31 | reverse complement strand
GTAAACCAACTTAGTAATAACAAACAAAACCGTCAACCAAAATCAGTACAGGTCACCCGTTATTTTTCCCCTAGGACAAAACATCATTTTTCCCGGGAAAAAACATCATTTTTCCCGGGAGAATCGATCATTTTTCCCGGGGGAAACGATTGATTTCCCCTAGACCCCCAAAAAAGCTATGGAACACAACGAAAAAGACACCCCCAATCGGGGCAACACCTACAACGACATCGACATCCAACACGCAGACAGCGTGAACCCCAATGTCAGGACCGTCAACATTTACGGCATGAGCTTTTCCGACGTGAGAACCCTGTGCCTCGACCTGCTTCAGTCCGAGCTGGCCTTGTACAGGCAGGAGGCCGCGAAAGAGGCGGAGAAACGCCTCAACGACATCTCCGACAAGCTGATGGAACGCCTGAAACAAACGGAGGCCACCGTCTGTCAGCGTTTCATGGAACCGGCCATACAGTTTGCCGTGAATGAAACGATGACGGAGTACATCCGGTCCGGCAAGGAGGAGCTGAGCGACGACCTGATTGACCTGATGATCGAACGCCTGCAGGTGGAGGAGCACAGCACGCAACAGACCCTCATTGACGATGCCCGTCAGATTCTGCCCAAGTTGTCCTCCACCTCCGTGGCCATTCTGACCCTGCTGGCCTTTACGAGGCTGGTGATGTTCCGGGACCGCCGGGAGTTCGTGGAGTTCATCGGGAAGCTGTCGCCGCTGCTCCGCCAGTTGGGCACCCCACACAATATGGACATCGCCTATCTGGAGCAGGCGCGGTGTGGCCAGAACCTGTCCGTGATTGTTTCCAACAGCAGTTTCATCGAGACGATGAAGAAGCATTACGCTGCCTGCTTCACCCATCCAATAACAACCGACAGGTTCAATCAGATCATGCAGGAACTTAACTACAATACGGGTGCGAATACCCTAATCCGGTTCGAACTTGTGAAACTGTTTGATACCAAAGAAGGTAAAATGCAATATAACTATTCCACCAAGATAGACAAATTCTCAATTGGACCGCAGAAAGACAAGATCGTAGCAGGCTGCAATGCGTTGATTGCCCAAGCCGTCCCCTATACCGACGAGGAAATCCGGCAGTTTTTCCGCGACATAGACCCCGACTGGCAGTCCGTATTCAATCTCTTTGAGCGTCGTGAAATACAGCTCTTCAAGCCGAGTCCCGTCGGCCTCTACATCGGTGCGCGAAAGCTCTCCCGTCTGTGGGGGCAAGACGTACCCATCGGACTGTTCTACGGTGACAATTAGAAAGAGATGTTTTCCCCCATATTGGTTGCTTGTAACCATTCTGCAATTTTCCGATTTGGGAAATTGAAGCGTTGTTTGCTTAAATTGAATTTATACAAATAAAGAAGCAAAATCGCATTTTCCTAAGCGGACATTCGTTCGTCTCACGAAAATTTAATACCTTTGAACCAAAATTAAATAAATTATCCTACCATGTCAGACTTGAACAGGTTAAAGGTAGTTCTTGTAGAACAAAAGAAAACAGGAAAATGGTTGGCTGACCAACTTGGGAAATCAACATGCACTGTAAGTAAATGGTGTAGTAATACCGTTCAGCCTGATTTGATAACTTTAAACGCAATTGCGAATCTTCTTGATGTCAACGTGACATCATTATTAGTCAATAACAAAACCAATGAATAGAAATAGTCTTTGATATGGCCATGAAAATAAACTCTCCGTTAAACTATATAAGCCTGTTCAGTTGTGCAGGCGTAGGATGCTATGGCTTTAAACAAGAGGGTTTTTCATGTATTGCCACAGTAGAATTGGAAGAGAAAAGACTTCAAATTCAAAGATATAATGACAAATGCAAATATGACACTGGTTATATAGCTGGTGACATAAAACTTGCTTCAACAAAGCAAGCCGTTTTCATGGAAATCAGAAAATGGGAGAAAAACGAAAAAATCAATGGGGTAGATGTTATTATAGCAACGCCTCCATGCCAAGGCATTAGTGATAGCAACCACAAAAAGAGACCCGACGAGATTAATCGCAATAGTTTGGTAGTCGAATCAATAGAGATGGTTGACAACATCAGACCAAAAGTTTTTATACTTGAGAATGTCAAAGGATTTATGAAAACATTGTGTGTCACCAAGGATGAAAGAGTTGTGCCTATTATGGAACATATTCGAGAAACCTTGGGAAAAAATTATGTTATTTCTGGCAATATTCTCAATTTTATGAATTATGGAGCCAATTCGTCACGTACAAGAACATTAGTCATTGGAGTCTCTAAGAAATATCGAGATGTTGTAACGCCATTAGACCTGTTTCCGCAATTCCAAAAAGAAAAGACTTTAGAACAAGTAATCAGACATCTCCCCGTTCTGGAATGGGGAGAGATTGCGGACTATGATTTTTACCATGCATTTAGGACTTATGACATCAATATGCGTGCATGGATTCACGACCTTCTTCCTGGACAATCTGCTTTCGACCAAGAAAACCCGCTCAAGAGACCCCACCAAGTAAAAAATGGTGCGGTCATTGAAAATGTGAAAAAAAACAGAGACAAATACACACGTCAGCGTTGGAATCGCTTTGTTCAATGCGTTCAAACAAGAAATGACCAACTGGCTGCGCAAAACACAATCCACCCAGAGCAAGATAGGGTCTTCAGTATTAGAGAACTCATGGAAATGATGTCAATTCCTTCAGATTTCAAATGGTACAACCATAGTTTGCAGGAACTAAATGCATTATCAATTAAAGACAAGAAGAAACTTTACAAAGAAAACGAGATAAACATAAGACAATGTATTGGAGAAGCTGTCCCTACCATAATCATGCAACAGATAGCTTCAAAGATAAAGACTGTGTTTACAAAAAAGATTTGCAACTCGGCAGAAATAAACAAAATAATAGCAAATTATCATTTGAGTGGTATTGAAACGCTGAAAGCTTTCTTGGAGTGTAATCCTGAAAGACTTGACTTACCCACGTTGATGAGGATAACTGAATTGTGTAATGCACAGCGAGAACAAAATGCAGCATTTTACACAAACAAGTTCCTTGTAAACGAGATAATGGATAAATTGCCAACTATAAACAAAGAGGAAATACGGATTCTTGAACCATCTGTTGGGGCAGGAAGTTTTCTTCCGTTCCTCTTTGTAAAGTATGCAGATGTTCCTCATGTAATTATAGATGCCGTTGATATTGACGAAAATAGCATAGAGAATCTCAAATTACTGATGAAGAATGTGACCATTCCGCCAAATTTTGAGATTAATTATATATGCTCTGATTTCTTGGTCTTTGACCCCATACACAGATATGACATCGCTATAGGAAATCCGCCATATGCAAAACTAAAAAAACGTACCTCAGAAATAACGGTGAGGTTATGGCGTAATGCCAATCAGGCGACTAACGACCTAGCCGAAATTTTCTTGGAAAAATGTATGCAAATAAGTGATTGTGTAGCACTTGTTCTAAACAAGTCCATATTAAGTAATGACGAATATAGAGACACATATGAACTTTTGCGCAAAGTAAAGATTGAAACGATAATTGATTTTGGCCGATATGGTTTTACAGGTTTGTCGATTGAAACCATCGCATTGATTGTTTATCCAAATCAAAAGCCTGGAATCACAATGGTGCATAGTTTGAAATATAATAAATCATACAAGCAAGAACAATCATATATAACAGACAGGAAATTTCCGTTTATTCTTATTTACAGAAATGAGAATTTTGACAGAGTCGCTGAAAAATTGCAATTTGGCGTGTTTGACGTCTTTAGAGATAGACAAATAACAAGATCTATAACTAAACATTGTAACCCAGAACAAGGCTTGTGGGTTATTAAGGCAAGGAATGTGGATGACAATGGCATGGGCGTATCTCACATCAATGGATATGATGTATATCTATCATTAGAAGATGCAAAAGAATTAAATGCCTTTACATATGTAAATAATTTTAATGTTTATCTTACGCCCAACATGACGTACAACACAAGAGTCATTAAAAATATCCCCAATGTTATACCCGATGGGTCGGTAGCCGTTCTCATTCCGAAGAAAGATGTCAGTTTGTCAGACGTACAGCTTCGCTATTTCGCATCAGAAGAATTTAGAAAGTTCTATTTGATTGCGAGGAATTTATCCACGCAGTCTATAAATATCGATAAAACAAGTGTTTACTTTTTTGGTTTATTGAAAGATGACAAGTAATTTAATGAAAATGTTCCTTGATGAACATACATACGATATACGCATAACAGGTAATGGCCGTTGGATTGACCAAAAATGCACAATGGACGAATTGTGCTTTGTGGCAGATTGTGTAGTAAATTATTTAGATGAGGGAGGCAGTGAGCCGTTCACTTCACCTAAAATTTGGCACGCAGAATATTCTATTAAAAATGTAATGGAACTATTTAGCAAGCCAGATCCAACAGACGCATCGACTATTGACGAATATAACAAGTTTTTCCGACAACCCCTTAAAATGTTGTCGGCAGCGGGTGTACTCTCTGAAGTAAAAGTTGGAACAGAAATACAATTCAAGGTGGAAAATCGTGATATATTGAATTATTTATCCTTAAATGAACGCAATTGTATGGAATTTCTCTGTTCCTATATAGAGAAGACGCTAACAGATAGCGGATTATGGGATTATTTTGCTTCATTTTTTGATGAACAGACAAAAGAACGTTATCAAGATGCCAAGAAAGCATTCCATGACTTTTGCATAAAATATACTCCTATCAAAAACTCGGCAGAACCAGGACGAATCTTTGCTAAAGTGATTAACCCCTTAGCTGTGAAATACAAGAAAAAGGGGACCGAAAGAGGACATATGTCAACTAAGATTATTACGTTAGATAAAATTAAATACAATCAACCTAATGCTATTCGCGACAAGGACAAAGACAAGAACATTTCACGACAACAAGCCAAAATGGCTCCTATTGTGCCATCTGTAGATGTATCATACAACTACCAAGTAGCAAAAGCCATGAATCGTCTGAGAAAGTTCAACGATAAATACAACGCATCTAGGTCGGAAGTAACCGACAAACTTGGAATGGGTGCAGTTGCCACGCATATCCACCACATTTTCCCAAAATCATCGTTCCCGACCATAGCTGACTACGTAGAAAACTTGATTGCGCTTACAAGTGCGCAACATATGCAAGAAGCTCACCCCAATGGCAATACACAAATTGTCGATAAGGACTTTCAGTATTTATGTTTAGTATGTAAAACAGAGAGCATAAGACGTAACTTGGTGTATGGAGAAGGCATTACAAATTTCTATTCTTTTGATAATTACATGACGGTCTTGGATACAGGCTTAAGCTCCAACTACTTTGTTGGTCTTACACCAGATGACTATAACTCTGTAATCTCTGGAATTGAAATGAATTATAAATAAGCAATAAACTTTAGTAACCGTTCCCAGATTGGTGGTTTCCCAAAAGTGTCAAATACAAACAAAATCTGGCGATTTTGGTAATTTGACGTAAATTTATAAAAAATAAGACAATTGAATTATGGCAGAATTGGTCGCATCTACATTGGTGTGAACGACAACAAAGAGGTGATGGGCTTGACTGATGCCAAGAAATTGACGTAGGACTTCCCGAACCGAAGATTGAGAATCACATCAGCGGTACGCTGATTACCATCTATCGCAAGACAATGGAAAATCACGGAAATGTCGGAAACATGTCGGAAACAAATGTCGGAAACCAACCTCTCTGACCGTCAGAAGTTTATACTTTCTGCAATAAAGGCGAATCCTTATATAACAGGAAAAGAAATGTCGGAAACATTGTCGGTAACGCAACGTACCGTAGAGCGGGATTTGTCGATACTACAGAAAGCTGGTATCATACGGCACGAAGGCAAGGTGAATGCAGGTAAGTGGGTGGTGCTGGAAAAATAGATGCTTCAATAATTCGTACCTTTGGTTTTCTTCCTCCTCGAAAGGCATAGCCAAAGCGAGCTTTGCTCTGCGCTTTCTTCGTTCGTCAGTTCGGCAAAGCACCTACGTCAGGAAGAATAAAAGAAAAAACGGCTTTTTCTTTGTAATCTGCTCACTTATTCGTAACTTTGCACGCTCAAAACTGTATATACAATAATTAATAAGGTACAAACAAGAGATGAATATTTCATTTGAAGCTCCCGACAAGATCAACGGTCAGATGACCATTGTCGTGGAGAAGGAGGATTATCAGGCTGAAGTGGAAAAGACACTGAAGGACTATCGCAAGCGTGCAAACGTGCCGGGATTCCGCCCCGGACAGACTCCCATGGGAATGATCAGACGCCAGTACGGCACGGCCGTCAAGGTGGACGTGGTCAACAAGATGATGGGGGAGAAGATCTACGAATACGTCCGCGAAAACAAGATACAGATGCTCGGCGAGCCCCTCAACAGCGACAAGCAGAAGGAGCAGGACTTCGAGGGCGACGGCCCGCTGGAGTTCGTCTTCGACATTGCCGTGGCTCCCGAATGCAAGGCAACGATCTCCGGCAAGGACAAGATAGACTACTACAAGATTGCCGTGGACGACAAGCTGATTGACCAGCAGGTGGAAATGTACCAGCAGCGTGGCGGAAGCTACGAGAAGGTGGAGCAGTTCGATGCCGAACAGCGTGATATGCTGTACGGAGACCTGCGCGAACTGGACGAGAACGGCAACGCCAAGGAAGGGGGCATCACCGTCACCGCGGCCATGCTCATGCCCCAATACATCAAGGACGACGACCAGAAGAAGCTCTTCGAGGGTGCAAAGACGGGCGACATCATCACGTGGAACCCCCGCAAGGCATTCCCCGACAACGACGCAGAGGTTTCGTCGCTGCTGAAAATCAAGAAAGAGGAAGTGGCCGAGCACACCGGCGACTTCACCTATCAGATTACCGAGATTTCCCGATTCACCAACGCTCCGGTCGACCAGAAGCTCTTCGACCAGGTGTTCGGTGAAGGCAACGTGAAGGACGAAAAAACCTTCCGCCAGAAAATCGGCGAGCAGATCAGTATACCGCTCCAATGGGAAGCCGACTACAAGTTCCTGGTCGACGTGCGCAAGCACATGGAGAAGAAGGTCGGCAAGCTCGAATTCCCGGAAGCACTGCTCAAGCGGATGATGCTCAACAACAACAAGGACAAGGGCGAGGACTTCGTGGAGGAGCACTTCAAGGCCAGCATCGACGAACTCAAATGGTACCTCATCAAGGAGCAGCTGGTGGAAGCCCACAACGTCAAGGTGGAGGATGCCGACATCAAGGCCATAGCCAAGGAAGTCGCACGTTCGCAGTTCGCCCAGTACGGCATGGTGAACGTACCTGACGAGTATCTCGACAACTACGCCGCAGAGATAGCGAAAAAGCGCGAACATTTGAACGAACTGATAGACCGTGCCATGGACGTGAAGCTCACCGCTGCACTGAAAAACGTGGTAAAGCTCGACGAGAAAGAGATTTCCCTGGAGGACTTTCAGAAGATGATGGAAGACAAATAAGCATTTTTAAGAAAAAAACCGCATAAATCCTGTGG
>CAVJNH010000043.1:0-14690 GCA_963651005.1 Oscillibacter sp. MSJ-31 | reverse complement strand
CTACAATACACGCAAAAAGGGTTGGTAACCCCACTTTTTTGCGCCAAACCAAAAAAAAAAACGATGAACAACGATTTTAGAAAATATGCCACCAAGCATTTGGGCATCAACGGCCTCGTACTCGACGAAGTGATGAGCACGCAGGCACAGTATCTGAATCCCTACATTCTGGAAGAACGCCAGTTGAACGTGACCCAGATGGACGTCTTCTCGCGACTGATGATGGACCGCATCATCTTTCTCGGTACGCAGATTGACGACTATACGGCAAACACGCTGCAGGCCCAGCTGCTCTACCTCGACTCCGTGGACAGCGGCAAGGACATCAGCATCTACCTCAACTCGCCGGGCGGCAGCGTGACGGCCGGTCTCGGCATCTACGACACCATGCAGTTCATCACCTCCGACGTGGCCACCATCTGCACCGGCATGGCGGCCTCCATGGCAGCCGTGTTGCTCGTGGCAGGCACAGAAGGGAAACGCTCTGCCCTACCCCACAGCCGCGTGATGATCCACCAACCGCTGGGCGGCGTACAGGGACAGGCTTCCGACATCGAGATTGAAGCCAAGGAAATCATGAAATTCAAGAAAGAACTCTATACCATCATCTCCGACCACTCACACACCCCCTACGACAAGGTGTGGGCCGATTCCGACCGCAACTACTGGATGACCGCGGAGGAGGCCAAGGAATATGGTATGATTGACAACGTACTGGCCAGGAAAGCATGAAAAAGCAATGTAACTTCTGTGGACGCTCGGAAAGCGAAGTGTCCATCCTGATTACAGGAATCCATGGCAGTATCTGCGGCGACTGCGTCGCCCAGGCCTATCAGGTGTTGCAGGCCAACGGACTGGATCCGGAAGTGCGGAAGAAGCAAGACGCCCCGCAACTGAAGAAAGTGCCGAAGCCCAGGGAAATCAAGAAATACCTCGACGAATACGTCATCGGGCAGGACGAGGCCAAGCGTTACCTCTCCGTGGCCGTCTACAACCACTACAAGCGGTTGCAGCAGCCCGTGGACAAGAACGGCGTGGAGATCGAGAAGAGCAACATCATCATGGTGGGGTCCACCGGCACCGGAAAGACGCTGCTGGCCCGCACCATCGCCAAGCTCCTGGACGTGCCCTTCACCATCGTGGATGCCACGGTATTCACCGAAGCGGGCTACGTGGGCGAAGATGTGGAAAGCATCCTCTCGCGCCTGCTGCAAGTGGCCGACTACAATGTCGAGTCCGCCCAGCGGGGCATCGTCTTCATCGACGAGATCGACAAGATCGCACGCAAGAGCGACAACCCCAGCATCACGCGCGACGTGAGCGGCGAGGGCGTCCAGCAGGGACTGCTCAAACTGCTGGAAGGCACCGTGGTCAATGTGCCGCCCCGCGGCGGACGGAAGCATCCCGACCAGGACTACATCCACGTGGACACCCGCAACATCCTCTTCATCTGCGGCGGAGCCTTCGACGGCATAGAGCGCAAGATTGCCCAGCGGCTGAACACCCACGTGGTGGGCTACAACTCCGTACAGAACGTGCGCAAGATCGACAAGGGCGACCTGATGAAATATGTGCTGCCCCAAGACCTGAAGTCGTTCGGACTGATTCCAGAAATCATCGGACGACTGCCCGTGCTGACCTATCTGAACCCGCTGGACCGGGAGGCATTGGAAAAGATCCTGATAGAACCCAAGAACTCCATCATCAAGCAGTACGAGAAGCTGTTTGAGATGGACGGCATCAAACTGACATTCGCACCGGAAACTTTGAAACTCATCGTGGACAAGGCCATGGAATACAAACTCGGTGCACGCGGACTGCGCTCCATCGTGGAGTCCATCATGATGGACTCCATGTTCGAGATCCCGTCCAAACGAACCAAATCCTTTGAAGTGACTGAAGCCTACGCACAACAGCAGCTCGACAAGTCACATTTACAGTAACTAAGCCTGTTGCAATGGACGTCAACCTTACCCAAGCACTCAGAAAGTATTTTGGCTTCAACCAGTTCAAAGGCGACCAGGAGCGCATCATCCGGAACCTGTTGGACGGCAACGACACCTTCGTGCTCATGCCTACGGGCGGCGGCAAGTCGCTGTGCTACCAACTGCCCTCCCTGCTGATGGACGGGACCGCCATCGTCATCTCGCCCCTAATCGCATTGATGAAGAACCAGGTAGATGCCATCAGCATGATGAGTGAGGAGGGTACGGCGCATTATCTCAACTCGTCGCTCAACAAGACGGCGACCGACCAGGTGAAGGCCGACATCCGCTCGGGAAAGACCAAGCTGCTCTATGTGGCTCCGGAATCGCTCACCAAAGAGGAGAACGTGAACTTCCTCCGGCAGACGAAAATTTCTTTCTACGCGATAGACGAGGCCCATTGCATCTCGGAATGGGGACATGACTTCCGCCCCGAATACCGGCGCATCCGCCCCATCATCAACCAAATCGGCGAGGCTCCCATCATCGCACTGACCGCCACTGCGACAGACAAGGTGCGGACGGACATCAAGAAGAACCTCGGCATCAGCGATGCCATCGAGTTCAAAAGCTCGTTCAACCGTCCCAATCTCTATTATGAAATCCGGAACAAGACCAAGGATGTGGACAAGGACATCATCAAGTTCATCAAGCAGCATCCGGGGAAGAGCGGCATCATCTATTGCCTGTCGCGCAAGAAGGTGGAGGAACTGGCCGAGATCCTGCGTGCCAACGACATCAAGGCCATGGCCTACCACGCCGGACTGGAGTCCTCTCTGCGCTCACAGACGCAGGACGATTTCCTGATGGAGCGGACTGACATCATCGTGGCGACCATTGCCTTTGGGATGGGCATCGACAAGCCCGATGTGCGGTTCGTCATCCACTACGACATTCCCAAGTCATTGGAGGGCTACTATCAGGAAACCGGACGGGCCGGACGCGACGGCGGCGAAGGACTGTGCATCGCCTTCTACTCCAGGAAAGACCTGCAGAAGCTGGAGAAATTCATGGAGGGGAAACCGGTGGCAGAACAGGACATCGGGCGGCAGTTGCTGAGGGAAACGGCAGCCTATGCCGAGACATCGGTGTGCCGCCGCAAGATGCTGCTCCACTATTTCGGCGAAACCTATCCGGAAGACAACTGCCACAACTGCGACAACTGTCTGCATCCGAAAGCCAAGGTCGAAGCCCAGGAGCAACTGGTCATCCTGCTCAACACGGTGATTGCCCTCAAGGAGAACTTCCGGTCCGACTATCTCATCGACTTCATCACCGGACGGGAAACGGAGGAAATCTTGGCACACAAGCACCAGGACCACGCCTTGTTCGGGGCAGGCGAGGACATGAACAGCAAATTGTGGAATCCCATCATCCGACAGGCACTGATTGCCGGCTACCTCAAGAAAGACGTGGAGAACTACGGTTTGCTGAAAGTGACAGCCGCCGGGAAGCGGTTCCTGAAGAAACCGGAGTCGTTCATGATGGTGGAGGACAGGGACTTTGACGAAGACTACGACGGCGCATCGGAGCACGACGGGGGCGCGACGGCACTCGACCCGACACTCAGCAGCATGCTCAAGGACTTGCGCAAGAAGGTGGCCCGGAAAATGGAACGTCCGCCCTACGTGATATTCCAGGATGTCAGCATCGAGCAGATGGCCACAGACTATCCCGTCACACTGGAAGAACTCAAGAACATACAGGGTGTCGGTGAGGGCAAGGTCAAGCAGTCCTATGCCAAGGAGTTCGTGGACCTGATTGCCAAATACTGCCAGGAGAACGGCATCACACGGCAGACCGACCTACGCGTCCGCACCGTGGCCAAGAAGTCCATGCTGAAGGTGAAGATTATACAATCCATTGACCGCCAGGTGGCTTTGGACGACATTGCCAACGCACAGGGATTGGATTTCAGCGAGCTGCTGGACGAGGTGGAAGCCATCGTCTACAGCGGCACGCGGCTGAACATCGACTATTTCCTCGACGAGGTGATGGACGAAGACCATATTGATGACATTTACGACTACTTTTCCGACAGCGAGACCGACTCCCTTGAGGCGGCCATCAACGAACTGGGCGCGGAATGTACGGAAGACGAAATCCGTTTGGTACGCATCAAGTTCATCAGCGAAATGGCAAACTGACCTTACTGCGTTAAATCGTATTAATAATCGGTGGAAACCCTTGTAGGTATCGGAAAAAATAAGTAATTTTGCACGCAATAAAGTTTCAAGGAGTTATTTATGTCATCATTTATTGCAGAAAAAATTGTGATGGACGGCCTTACATTTGACGACGTCCTGTTGATTCCCGCCTATTCGGAAGTATTGCCCAAGATGGTAGAGTTGAAAACCCGGTTCTCACGCAACATCCAGTTGAATGTTCCGTTCGTGACCGCTGCCATGGACACCGTAACGGAAAGCCAGATGGCCATTGCCATTGCCCGCGAAGGCGGCATTGGGGTCATCCACAAGAATATGTCGATAGAAAACCAGGCCCGTGAGGTGGCCATTGTCAAGCGTGCCGAGAACGGCATGATATACGACCCCGTGACCATCCGCCGCGGTTCCACCGTACAGGATGCCTTGGCACTGATGGCTGAATATCACATCGGCGGCATCCCCGTGGTCGACGAGGACAGGCACTTGGTGGGTATTGTCACCAACCGCGACCTGCGCTTCGAGCGCCGTCTGGACCGCACCATCGATGAGGTCATGTCGAAAGAGAATCTGGTGACGACACACCAGCAGACAGACCTGACGGCTGCCGCACAGATTCTCCAGGAAAACAAGATTGAGAAGCTCCCCGTGGTTGACAAGAACAACCGTCTGGTGGGCTTGATTACCTATAAGGACATCACGAAGGCAAAGGACAAACCCATGGCTTGCAAGGACGAGAAGGGACGTCTGCGTGTAGCTGCCGGTGTCGGTGTCACCGTAGACACGCTCGACCGCATGCAGGCTCTGGTGACCGCCGGAGTGGACGCGATTGTCATTGACACGGCCCACGGCCATTCCAAGAGCGTCATCGAGAAATTGCGCGAGGCCAAGGCTTCTTTCCCGAACATCGATGTCGTGGTCGGCAACATCGCCACAGGCGCTGCAGCCAAGATGTTGGTGGACAATGGTGCCGATGCCGTCAAGGTCGGTATCGGTCCGGGGTCCATCTGCACCACCCGTGTGGTGGCCGGAGTCGGTGTTCCCCAACTGAGCGCAGTATACGATGTCTACAAGGCATTGCAGGGCACTGATGTGCCTTTGATTGCCGACGGCGGTCTCCGCTATTCCGGCGACATTGTCAAGGCATTGGCTGCCGGAGGTTCTTGCGTGATGGTGGGTTCGCTGGTGGCCGGTACGGAAGAGAGTCCCGGCGACACCATTATCTACAATGGCCGTAAGTTCAAGAGCTATCGTGGCATGGGATCGCTCGAAGCCATGGAGCACGGTTCGAAAGACCGCTATTTCCAGGCAGACACGAAAGATGTCAAGAAACTCGTTCCGGAGGGAATTGCCGGACGTGTGCCCTATAAAGGAACGGTACAGGAGGTCATCTACCAGATGGTCGGTGGTCTGCGGTCGGGCATGGGATACTGCGGTGCTCCCACTATCGAGAAACTGCACGATGCCAAGTTCACCCGCATCACCAATGCCGGTGTGAACGAAAGCCATCCGCACGACATCACCATCACCAGCGAAGCTCCCAACTACTCCCGTCCCAACGACTAAGATGGTACAGCGGCTGTTGCTTGCACTCCTGCTGATGTCTGTCACCGCGACGGTGCAGGCACAGTCCGACCCGACACTCATGACGGTTGGCCCTACCGCCGTCAAGCGTTCGGAGTTTGTGCGGGCCTACCGCAGATACTGCGATGGAGCAGATCATGAGCCTTGCGGAAAGGATGACTTTCTGGAGGCTTATGTCAACTATCGGTTGAAGGTGACGGCGGCCAAAGCCGCCCGACTGGACACCACATCCGCGTTCAGAAACCTGCTGGCCGTTGTGGCAGTTCACCATCAGCCTGTAAAGGAAAAGGAGGACAAAGCCGACAGGCCGTCCGACGAGGATTTCCGCAGGATAGCACAATGCCATGGAGCGGACAGCGAGATGGTGTGCCTGTCGCAGATTTTTCTGAAGGTGCACCAGCGGGGCTTCCGTCACGAGCTGCAACAGGCGGGAAAGCGGGCCGACTCGGTCTATCAGGCCCTGCAGCAAGGCGACAGTTTCGCGCTGTTGGCCAGAAAGGTGTCGCAGGATGAAGCCTCTGCCGGACGGGACGGACGGATGGGATGGTACGGACGCAACCAGTTGTTGAAGGAACTGGAAGACGAAGCCTTTGCCCTGCAACAGGGCGCATACAGCCGACCGTTCCTCGCCGCTGACGGGTACCACATCCTGTTGTTGAACGACAGGCGGACGGCAGGAACCGTCCCGGGACTGGAACAATGGAAAGCCTCCGAACAGGCGAGGCAACAGTTGGTGGGCAGCGTCTCTGCGCTGTCACATGAGACCGGCACTACGACGGCCAAGCAACGTCCGGTTCCCAAGGCGGACTCGTCTGCGACCACCGCGCCGCAACCGCAGGTGGCTGACGAGGTCTACGATGGCTTGTTGCTCTGCGTCCTGGCAGAACAATCGCCGGCCCGACAGGCTGCCGCCGACAAGACGGCCATGGAGCGGTACTTCAAAAAGAACAAGAAGAAGTATCGCCGGAAAGGGTTCAAACCCAAAAACTACACCGAGGTGGAAGAACAGGTGGCCCGTGATTTATATGTGGAAATGGAGAAGCACTGGATGGCCGACCTCAAGGAGAAATATCCGGTGACAATCAATAAAAAGGTATTAAAAACAATAAAACAAACATCACTGAAATGAGCATCCGCAGTATATTATTTGCCACATTGGCAGGGGTTTGTGCCACCATGCAGGCACAGACGGGCAACGACAGCATCAATGCGCAAAGCACCGTAGACGAAGTGATTTGGGTGGTGGGCGACGAAGCCATCCTCAAGTCGGATGTCGAGGCCATGCGTATGCAGGCAGTGCAGCAAGGCACACGCTGGGAAGGGAATCCGGACTGCGCCATCCCCGAGCAGTTGGCCGTACAGAAGCTGTTCCTTCACCAGGCGGCCATTGACAGTATCGAGGTGACGGAAGCACAGATCAGTGCGGGTATTGACCGCCAGATTGACTATATGATTTCCGTGGTCGGCTCGCGTGAGAAGCTGGAGGAGTACCATAAGAAGAGCATGACGCAAATCCGCAGCGAACTGCGCGACTCCTACCGTGAGAACCAGATGGTGGAGGAGATGAAAAACTCGCTGGTCAAGGACATCGCGGTGACCCCGGCCGAGGTGCGCCGCTATTTCAAAGACCTGCCGGCAGACAGCATTCCCTTTGTGCCTACTGAAGTGGAGGTGCAGATCATCACGCAGACTCCAAGGGTGACACAGGAAGAGATCAACCGCGTGAAAGGCGAGCTCCGTGAATATACCGACCGCATCAACAAGGGGGATGCCTCGTTCCAGACCCTTGCTCGCCTCTATTCCGAAGACCCGGAGAGTGCCCGCCGGGGCGGTGAACTGGGTTTCATGTCGCGTATAGAACTCGACCCGGCCTTTGCCGCCGTGGCTTTCAATCTGACCGACCCGAAAAAGGTATCGAAGATTGTGGAGTCCGAGTTCGGTTTCCATATCATCCAACTGGTAGAAAAACGCGGTGAGAAGGCCAATGTGCGGCACATCCTGCGCCGCCCGGTGGTCAGCGACGAGGCCATCCAGAAGTCGTTGAACCAGATTGACTCGCTGCGCACGGACATCAACGACGGCAAGTTCACCTTCGACCAGGCGGCTTCCGTGCTCTCGGACGACAAGGATACGCGCAACAACAAAGGGGTGATGTTCCACGACGAGATGGGTGTCCGCACCTCGCGCTTCCAGTTGCAGGAGCTTCCTTCCGAAGTAGCCCGGGCCGTCGACGGACTAAAGGACGGCGAGATTTCCAAGCCTTTCCAGATGATGAAGAACGGCCGTACCGTCTGCGCCATCGTCAAGTTGAAACACCGCACCGAAGGCCACAAGGCCACCATCACCGAGGACTTCCAGGTGATGAAGAACGTGGTACTCGCCAAACTGCGCAAGGAGAAGATTCATCAGTGGGTGGTGGAGAAAATCAAGAACACCTACGTCCGCATCAACGACCGGTACCGGGATTGTGATTTTGAATATCAAGGTTGGATACGATGAGACTCCGTGCCGTTGCCGTCCTGTTGCTCTGCCTGCTGGGGGTGGGGCTGATTGGTGCCATGCAACCTGTGCGCAAGCGTACAGTCAGGAGCCGGAAACCGGCCACTGACACCAAGCGCATCTATCTGGTGCATGCTGACGAACTGCGCTACAACCAGTATCAGAACGGCGATGCACAGATTCTGACAGGTCATGTCCACTTCCGCCACGCCGGGGCGAACCTCTACTGCGACAGTGCCAACTTCTTTCAGGAGAGCAACTCCTTCGAAGCCTTCGGCCATGTGCGCATGGTGCAGGGCGACACCCTGAGCCTACACAGCGACTACGCCTACTACGACGGCAACGAACAGATTGCACAGGCGCGATACAATGTGGTACTGAAACACCGGAAGACCACGCTGTATACGGACAGTCTGGACTACGACCGGATGTATCATTTCGGCAATTTCTTCGAGGGTGGAAAACTCGTGGACAACGGTTCCACACTGACCAGCGACTGGGGAGAATATCACTCCGACTCGAAGATGGCCATGTTCTATTTCGACGTGCGCCTGCGGAACAAGAAGTTCTACCTGACCACCGACTCCCTCCTCTACGACACCCGCCTGTCGCGCGCCCATATCGTGGGGCCGTCAAACATCACCTCGGGAGCCAGCCATATCTACAGCGAAAACGGCTATTACAACACCAAGACGGAACAGTCGGAACTGTTTGACCGCTCGGTCATGCGCAACCAAGGACGCATGATGGTGGGGGACAGTGTCTACCACGACAGCAAGAACGGGCTCAGCCATGCCTACAGCAATGTGGTCTATGTCGACTCCGTCAACAAGAACAAGATGACCGGCGACTACTGCGAATACAATGACGAGACGGGCTACGCCATGACGACCAGACGGGCCGTGGCCATCGACTATTCGCAACGCGACTCCCTGTTCATGCACGCCGACACCTTCAAGGTGTTCACCTTCAACATCAATACGGACTCCGTCTACCGCAAGATTCACGCATACCACAAGGTGCGCGCCTACCGTATTGACGTGCAGGCGGTGTGCGATTCGCTGGTGTACAACTCGAAGGACTCGTGTATGACCATGTACCGTGACCCTATCGTGTGGAACAACAACCAGCAGCTTTTCGGCGAAGAGATCCGCGTCTATATGAAAGATTCCACCGTCGACCGGGCGCATGTGACGGGACAGGCCTTCTCCGTCGAGCAGATGCCCGATACCGTCCATTTCAACCAGGTATCGTCAAAAGAGATGACGGCACTCTTCCGCAAGGGGGAAGTCTATGAGACCGAGGCTTCGGGCAATGTCTTGATTGTCTACTATCCGATGGACGATTCCGACAGCACGCTCATCGGACTCAACTATACCGAAACGCCCCTGTTGCGGATGTTCCTCGAAAACCGGAAGATGAAGAAAATCTGGATGGAGAAACCGACGGGAGTGCTCTACCCTATGACGCAGATTCCACCCGCGAAATATTTCCTGCCCGGCTACGCCTGGTTTGACTATATCCGTCCGCTCAACCGCGACGACATCTTCGAGTGGCGCGGCAAGAAGGAGAGCCAGCAACTGAAGGAGCAGCCCCGCCACACCGCACCGATGCAGGCCAGGAAACCGGAAGAAAGGCCGAAAGGAGGACCGCAATGAGTGATGTGATACAGCTGTTGCCCGACTCCGTAGCCAACCAGATTGCGGCCGGCGAGGTCATCCAACGGCCGGCATCCGTCATCAAGGAACTCGTGGAGAATGCCGTGGATGCCGGGGCGCACACCATCCGTGTATTGGTGGTGGATGCCGGACGCACGTCCATACAGGTGGTCGACGACGGGAAGGGCATGTCGGAGACCGATGCCCGTCTGGCTTTCGAGCGACACGCCACATCGAAAATCCGCAAGGCGGACGACCTGTTTGCCTTGACGACTATGGGATTCCGGGGCGAGGCACTCCCTTCCATCGCCGCCGTGGCTCAGGTGGAACTGCGCACCCGCACCGCCGACGACGAGGTGGGCACCTGCCTCACCATCTGCGGGTCGAAAGTGGAGGGACAGGAACCGGTCAGTTGCCCGGTGGGCAGCAATTTCAAGGTGGACAACCTGTTCTACAACGTGCCCGCCCGACGCAAATTCTTGAAGACCAATGCCACCGAACTCAACAATATCCTTACGGCCTTTGAGCGCATCGTGTTGGTATATCCCGCCGTTGCCTTCACCATCCACAGCAACGGGCAGGAGTTGCTGAACCTTCGGGCAGGCTCTGTCCGCCAGCGCATCTGCGATGTTTTCGGGAAACGGTACAGCCAGGAACTGTTGCCCTTGGAGGTCGACACGGCCCTCTGCAAGGTGACCGGTTTTGTCGGCAAGCCCGAGACGGCCCGCAAGAAGGGTGTCCACAGCTATTTCTTCGTCAACGGACGCTTCATGAAGCATCCCTATTTCCACAAGGCCGTTATGCAGGCATACGAGCGGCTGGTGCCTCCGGGGATGCAGATTCCCTACTTCATCTATTTCGAAGTCAACCCTGCCGACATTGACGTGAATATCCATCCGACAAAGACCGAAATCAAGTTCGACAACGAACAGGCGATCTGGCAGATTCTTACCGTTGCCGTAAAAGATGCCATCGGGAAGTTCTGCGAAGTGCCGCAGATTGACTTCGACACCGAAGGGTGTCCGGACATCCCCACCTTCAATCCGTCAGGGCAGGCGAATCCGCCCAGTCCTTCCTACAATCCCGACTACAACCCGTTCCGTCGGCATGCGGAAAAGCCCGACAAGATAGACGGCTGGCAGCAGCTCTACGACAGTCTGCCTGTCCGGAACACGGCTCCCGAAGACCTCTTCGCCCCACCGCAGGATGCCGGCGACGACATCATCGCGTCCCGTCAGATTACGCACGAGGTGGAAGGGACGGAAGCTCCGTCCGGTTCGGCTGTCATCGAGGACAAGTCGCCCATCCACTACCAGTATAAGGGACGATACATCATGACGGCTGTCAAGTCCGGACTGATGATTATCGACCAGCACCGTGCCGATGTGCGCATCCGCTACGAACGCTATATGGAGCAGTTACGTACCCGTCAGGCATCCAGCCAACGGGTGCTCTTTCCCGAGGTAGTTCATTTCTCCCCGTCCGATGCGGTCATGCTGCCGAAGATTCTCCCGGAACTGGAGGCCATGGGGTTTGAGCTTACGGATCTCGGACAGTATGCCTATGCGGTCAATGCCATTCCTGCCGGTATTGAAGGACTGGACAGCGTGCGGCTGCTCTGCGATATGGTGGGCGATGCCGTCGAAAAGGGGGACTCCCAGCCCGACGCCATCCATGCCGCACTGGCTCTAAGCATGGCACGCCATGCCGCCATCCCTCAGGGACAGGTGCTGGACAACGACGGCATGGAGACCGTCGTCAACCAGCTCTTCGCCTGCTCCAATGTCAACTATACACCCGACGGCAAGTCTATCCTGTGCATCCTTCCCCAGCGCGACATTGACCAACTCCTGGATTGAAGGGATTTCTCTGCTTTCCTTTTGCTTTCTGCAAAAAAATAGATACCTTTGCCGACAAATACACGAATCCTATGGAACTGAAAGAAATCTACACCGCCGATGCCGGACGCTACAATGATGCGGAAAGGCTGTACCGCCGCTGCGGACGCAGCGGAGTGCTGCTGCCGAAGGTCAGTCTGGGCTTCTGGCACAATTTCGGGAGTGTCGACTCCTACGAGCGCAGCCGCGCCATCACCCATTATGCCTTCGACCATGGCATCACGCATTTTGACCTGGCCAACAACTACGGCCCGACCTACGGTTCGGCGGAAGAGACCTTGGGACGACTGATGGATGACGATTTCAAGCGTTATCGCGACGAGCTTTTCATCTCCACCAAGGCGGGGTATGATATGTGGCCGGGACCTTACGGCAACTGGGGCTCGCGCAAATACCTCATGGCCAGTCTGGACCAGAGCCTTTCGCGGATGCACCTCGATTATGTCGATTTGTTCTACAGCCACCGCTTCGACCCCAATACGCCGGTTGAGGAGACGCTGCAGGCCATGGTGGACATCGTGAGACAAGGAAAGGCACTCTATCTGGGCATCAGCCGCTGGCCGTTGGAAGCGTTGAAGACGGCCGTGGCCTACTTGAAGGCGCACGACACCCCGTTGCTGGTTTTCCAGGACAAGCTGAACATGCTGGAACGCAGTCCGCAGCAGAACGGCACACTCGACCTCTGCATCGCCGAGGGTGTCGGTTTCGTCTCGTTCTCGCCGTTGGCACAGGGACTGCTCACTGACCGCTACCTCCATGGAGTGCCTGCCGACAGCCGTATGGCCAAAGAGCAGTTTCTGAAACACTCGGCACTGACTCCGGAACTGCTGTCACAGTTGAACGAGTGGAACCGGCAGGCAGCCGACCGCGGAATGGCACTGGCAGAGATGGCGCTGGCATGGATTCTCCAGCAGCGCGGCGTAACCAGCGTGTTGGTGGGAGCCAGCAGTACGGAACAGCTGGCCACCAACATGAAGTGTATACAGACGGCTTAGAAGTCGGCCGTCTTCGGAGTGCGCGGGAAGGGAATCACGTCGCGGATGTTCTGCATACCCGTGACGAAGAGGATGAGGCGTTCGAAGCCCAGACCGAAACCGCCGTGCGGACAACTGCCGTAGCGGCGGGTGTCGAGATACCACCACATATCCTTCATGGGAATCTTGCGGCGGTCGATTTCTGCCATCAGCTTGTCATAGTCCTCTTCACGGACGGATCCGCCGATAATCTCACCAATCTGTGGGAACAGCACGTCCGTGCCCTGCACGGTGCGACGCTCCTCGCTGTCGTCGTTCTGCTTCATGTAGAACGCCTTGATGTCGCGCGGATAGTCGGTCATGATGACAGGCTTCTTGAAATGTTCCTCCACGAGGAAACGCTCGTGCTCGGAAGCGAGGTCCATGCCCCAGGAGATGGGGAACTCAAACTTCTTGCCGTTCTTCACGGCCTCTTCCAGTATCTCGATGCCCTTGGTGTACGGCAACCGGACAAAGCGGTCTTTCACCACGCCTTCCAGACGCTCTATCAGCGTCTTGTCAATCATCTTGTTGAGGAAGGCCAGGTCGTCCTTGCAGTGTTCCAATGCCCAGCGGACACAATACTTGATGAAGTCTTCTTCCAAATCCATCAGGTCGTCCAGATCAATGAAAGCCACTTCCGGCTCAATCATCCAGAACTCGGCCAAGTGGCGCGGCGTATTGGAGTTCTCGGCACGGAAGGTCGGCCCGAAGGTATAGATGGCTCCCAGTGCCGTGGCACCGAGCTCGCCCTCAAGCTGTCCGCTGACGGTCAGCGAGGTCTGTTTGCCGAAGAAGTCATCGTCGTAGATGATGTTCCCGTTCTCGTCCTTCTTCAGGTCGTAGAGGTTCTTGGTGGTGACCTGGAACATCTGGCCGGCTCCCTCGCAGTCACTGGCCGTAATCAGCGGAGTATGGAAATAGAAGAATCCATGCTCGTGGAAATACTGATGGATGGCAATGGCCATATTGTGGCGGATGCGCATCACGGCACCGAACGTGTTGGTGCGCAGGCGGAGGTGCGCGTTCTTGCGCATCACCTCAAACGACTGCCCCTTCTTCTGCATGGGATAGGTGTTGTCGCAGAGCCCGTATATCTCCAGGGTCTTGGCCTGGATTTCGCAGTTCTGCCCACTGCCCAGGCTTTCCACCAACACGCCGGTGGCACAGATGCACGCGCCGGTGGTAATCTGCTTGAGCATCTCGTCGTCAAACTGCGCGGGGTTGACCACAATCTGCACATTGTTGATGGTGCTGCCGTCGTTGAGGGCGATAAAGTCGACGGACTTTGAACTGCGGTGGGTGCGCACCCACCCTTTCACACATACGTCTTTACCGAAATCCGTACTTTTCAGTACGTCTGCTATCTTCGTTCTTTTCATCACTTGTTGTCTTTTCAGAAAGTCGTTGTTGATGTCATTCGTAAGCCCCCATGCGCAGGCGGTCCACCTCTTCTTCTGTCAGGTAGCGCCAGTCGCCACGGCGCAGGTTTTTCTTGGTGAGTCCGGCAAACTGTACCCGGTCGAGCTTGGAAACCCGATAGCCGAGGTGTTCGAAGATGCGGCGCACGATGCGGTTCTTTCCCGAATGGATTTCGATGCCCACCTGCTTCTTGTCGACGGGGTCGGCATACTGGATATCGTCGGCCTTGATCTCCCCGTCGTTCAGGACGATGCCTTCGGCAATCTGTTGCATATCGTGGGCCGTCACATTCTTGTCGAGGTAGACGTGGTAGATTTTCTTCTTGAGAAACTTCGGGTGGGTCAGCTTCGAGGCGAGGTCGCCGTCGTTGGTCAGCAGGAGCACACCGGTGGTGTTGCGGTCGAGACGGCCTACCGGATAGATGCGCTCAGGGCACGCTCCCTTGACAAGGTCCATCACGGTCTTGCGC
>CAVJNH010000042.1:0-22553 GCA_963651005.1 Oscillibacter sp. MSJ-31 | reverse complement strand
TTCAAACATTATTCGTAACTTTGCAGACAACTTGCACTTGCTGGTTGACTCTGCGGAAGGTAGGCTGCACCTCGGAAATAAAAAAAAACTTCGTTTTTCTTTGTATTTCACTCGGTTTGCACTACCTTTGCCGAATACAAGGAAGAAAAAAGTATGAAGACAAGAGTATTATTGACCGCACTCACGCTGGCGTTGTCCAGTCCCGTGGTGTCCTATGCCCAGATGGCGGCAACGTCCGGTTTTGAACCGCTCGACAAGTGGGCGACCGACTGCATCCGCAGAAACAAGATGTCGCTGGGCTATCCCGGCAACAACGACATCAAGTTGAAGGAGTTCTACCAGTGGTACACGGCCAACCACCTGGAGGAGATGATCATCAACAATGCCGGCGACCCGTTTTCCACCGGCGACCATACGCTGTCGTCGCTCGACTTCGAGCGTGAGGTCATCGAATACTTCGGTCCGAAATACGGATTCGACAAGAGCGACCTGTGGGGGCTGGTCACCATGAGCGGCACCGACGGCAACAACCACGGCATCTATTTCGGCGTGAACTACCTGAAGAAACGGACGGGCAAGATGCCCATCGTGTACGTGTCCGACGAAGCCCATTACAGCAACTACCGCCTCTGCGACCTGCAGCATCTGGACGTAAAGCTCGTGAAAAGCGACGAGATGGGGCGCATGATACCCGACTCGCTGGAGACCGCACTCGACACGACACGCCCCTGCCTGGTCATTTACGCCATGGGGTCGACACTCAAGGGAGCCATTGACGACCAGAAGGCCCTGAACAAGGTGCTGGCAAGGCACGGCGACATGGCCGTCTACCGCCACGTGGACGCAGCCCTCTTCGGCGGCTATCTCCCCTTCACCGCCGACAGGGACATGGTGAACCGCAAGGCGACGGCATTCGAGTCCATCAGCATCAGCGGCCACAAGTTTTTCGGCATAGACAGTCCGTGCGGCCTGTTCATCACTTCGCGCGAGGTGTACGACAACCAGACGACTTTCGACGTACCCTATCTCAACGCCAATATGCGCATGATCAACTGCTCGCGTTCGGGTGTGGAACCCATCAAGTTCTGGTGGCTCATACAAACCATCGGCGATGAGGGCTGGACCAGACAGGCCGCGCAGATTATGGAGAACACCCGATACCTGAAGTCGCAGTTGGAAAGCCTGCATTGGCCCTGCTGGCAGAACCAGTACAGCAACACCGTGCTCTTCCGGCGACCTTCCGACGAGATAGTGGCCAAATACAATCTGGCGTGCGGCGAGGCCTTCGGCCAGAAGGTGTCGCACATCGTCGTCATGCAGCACGTCACCCGAAAGGCCATCGACCAGTTCATCGCCGACCTGAAATAAGATAATTTTTCCATGATGATATACAGAAGAATGACGATGGCCGTTGTAGCCATACTGCTGATGGCCGTGAGTGTCTCGGCAAGAGACGTGTATCTGTTCTCCTACTTCCGCGGGGAGAAAGACGGGCTGCATCTGGCCTACAGTTACGACGGAAAGACATGGACGGCCCTGAACGGCAACCAGTCGATACTGAAGCCTACGGTAGGCGACGACCGGCTGATGCGCGACCCGAGTATCGTGCAGGGACCGGACGGCACGTTCCACATGGTGTGGACTTCCAGCTGGCACGACCGCATCATCGGCTATGCCTCGTCGAAGGATTTGGTGCACTGGAGCGATCAGCAGGCCATCCCCGTGATGGCCGACGAGCCGGAGGCCAAGAACTGCTGGGCACCGGAGCTGTTCTACGACAAGCCGTCCAAGACCTTCTACATCTATTGGGCGACGACCATCCCCGGACGGCACTCGCCGGTAGCTTCGACGGAAAAGGAGAAACAGTGGAACCACCGCATCTACTGCACGACCACCAAGGATTTCAAGACGTTCACCAAGACGCGGATGTTCTTCAATCCCGACTTCAACGTGATTGACGCAGCCATCGTGCGTGACCCGCAGAAGAAAGACCTCATCATGGTGGTGAAGAACGAGAACTCCGCCCCTGCCGAGAAGAACCTCCGCATCACCCGCACCAAGGACATCCGCAAGGGCTTCCCCACCGAGGTGTCGGCCTCCATCACGGGCGACTTCTGGGCAGAAGGCCCGGCACCGCTCTTTGTGGGTGACACGCTCTACGTCTATTTCGACAAATACCGCAACGGACGCTACGGTGCCGTCCGCAGCCTCGACCACGGACAGACGTGGACGGACGTTTCCGACGAGATGACCTTCCCCAAGGGCATCCGCCACGGCACGGCCTTCAAGGTCAGCGAGCGCGTGCTCCAGAACCTGAAACTGGCATTGGGCGACGGACAATAGCTTCGGAAATGAAGGTATACCTCATCGGGCATTGAGGCAAGACTGGTGCTTTGGAAGGTGTCCCTTTATGCTCATTCCTCCATAAATTTCTCCGGGTCGCGCAAAAAATCCATAAGATTTATGATATACACACCTTCCTGATTCATGTAGGTGGGTTGTAGGCCGTTGACAATTACAATTCTGCGAAAGCCATCACGAAGTTTGCGCAGTGAAGCCAGCTCTTGTTCACGTTTCTCTTCCGTTTCCATCGCATAGGCAGACTGGATATACACACGCTCATAGCCACGGTTGCAGACGAAATCTATTTCCAACGTTTTCCTCCGACGTGAGCCGTCCTCGGTTCTCACTTCGGCAAACACTTGCCCTACATCCACCTTCATGCCTATGGCGCGAAGCTCATTATAAAGCATATTCTCCATCATGTGAGTGGGTTCCACTTGCCGGAATCCTAATCGGGCGTTTCTCAGCCCCAAATCCTCAAAATAATACTTGAAAGGGGAAGCAATGTATTTCCGCCCTTTGATGTCATAACGAGTGGCACGCTCCAACAAGAACGCATCCTCCATATACTCCAGATAGAGACGTATCGTATCTACCGAAATGCGACTATGCTTCACGCTTTGGAAAGTGTCTGCTATCTTTGGAGGATTTGTCAAACCTCCCACACATGAAGCCATGATGTCCACAAGTTCCGACAAATCGCTGTCCTGACGCACATCATACCGCTCTTTTATATCACGCAAGTAAGTGTGTTCCATCTGTTGGTCCAGATAGCTCATCTTCTTGTTCACGTCATTCTCCAAAACAACCTGAGGCAAGCCGCCATACAACATATACTCACGAACGAGAACTTGCGAATACTCGCCACGGAAATCTGCAACTTCCCTAAAGGTCAACGGACGCACGTGTATTTCATCTCCTCGTCCACGAAACTCAGTGATTACATCCTTGGACAGGAATTTTGCATTAGACCCCGTAACAAACACATCCACATTGTTTACGCTCAGGAAAGAATTCAATACATCCTCAAATTCGCTGACCATCTGCACTTCATCCAGCATGACATAATATTGGCCGTCTGATGAAAGACGGCTGTCTATGTATTGGAGTAAGGCGTCGGGGTCTCTCAAGCCTTTATTCAGTCGGTTCTCCAAGTTCACCCCAATAATGTGGTCTTCCTTCACTCCTTGTTCTATGAGGTAGTTCTTGAAAAGGGTGAACAACAGGTATGATTTGCCGCATCTGCGCATACCAGTTATCACCTTTATCAACCTATTTCCACAACTGTGGATTAGCTGCTTCAAATACTTGTCCCTACGGATTTCCATATTCCTACTCGTTCATTTTGTGTAAATACACATTATTAACGACTGCAAAGTTACTCTTATCTCTTTATTCATGCAAATTTCAAGGCGGGAAAATGGGTGAATGGCGATGTCTTTAACACTTTTAAAGGCCGACACCCGTTATTTTGGATGCCGGTCTTTCCGTTGATTGTCCCGTGGTGTGGGGACGGAGGTCAGTCTTCGCCCGTACCGCTGTCACCCGAAGGAGTGGTGGTGCTGCCCGAAGAGCTGCTGCCCGAGGTGGAGCTGCCGGTGGATTCGTCCTCCACGCTGCCGCTGTCGTCGCTGGTCACGCGCTTCACCTCCTTGCCGTTGCGGTCGTAGCAGGTGATGGCGATGGCCGTGTCGGCCAGTTCCTTCTTGATGGCGACGTTGGGGGTGAAGATGACGCGGCGAGCGGTGATGAGGTCGGTGGCCACGTCGTCAGCCGTCTCCACGCTCTTGGCCCTCACGCCGAAGCGCATCGTCCCCAGTCCGGGCACGGCCACGGAGTGTCCCTCGGTGGCCCAGGCCTTGATGACGTCGCCTGCCGCATCCCACGCGGCCTTCATGATGCCGGTGCTGATGCCCGAGTGGAGCGAAGCCTCCTTGATGACCTTGTCCTCGGAGAGCCGGCTGTACAGCTCGGTGCTGAGGATGTAACGATACTTGCCCTTGAGGTCGCCGACCTGCATGAGGGTCTCTTTTGCTTTAAGATTGATAGCCATAACTGTTAGAATTTTTAAGGTTAAAGAATTTGTTTGCTTGGTCTTTTTCCGCCGGGCAGAGATTTTCATCTCGCAGGGCAGGGAGTTTTGTCTCTCCGGTCTGGGAGCCGGACTGCGCGCTTTGTCCTTTTCCCACGGCAAAGATACTGCTTTTCCCGTTGTCGGCCTGCCGTTGCCGGGCGTTGGGTGGCCTTTTGTGGACTTTCGTGGCTTTTCTGTCATGTCCTGCCCATTGCCGCCGTGGCGTGGGCTACGGGTCGCCGAGGTATTCGACGATGGCGCGGTATTGCCGTGGCGTGAAGCTCTTGTCGGTCGGACGGTAGCCGGACTGCCGCAGGGTGTCGCAGAGCGGGCTGCACCGCGCTATCCATGCCATGAGATGCTTGACTGCCGTGCGTGGCGTGCTGTCGGGGAAGTAGCGGAGTGCCAGTTCCTTCTTGGTGGTTGCCGTGGTCTTCATGGGCGTGGGGTGTTTGAGGGTTCGGTGTGTGCAGTCTGTTGTAGCCGTGCGTAGTGTTCGGCGAAGTCCTTGCAGCCCGGGGGCAGCGGGTGGCGCACGAGGGTGCGCACCGTCCCTTGCAGCTGCAGGAAGAGGCGTTCGCCGGGCAGGTCGCCGTCGGGGTATATGTGGAACTCGGTGTGCAGTTCCCGTTCCAGCCGTTGCAGCAGCGTCCGGGTCTCGTCGGACAGGAGCGTGGCGGAGGGCACGGCGATGGCCTTGTGGCCTGCGGAGAGCAGTGCCCAGCAGTCGGAGCATCCCTCGGCGATGTAGAGCGGCTCGCCGGGTTGCAGGCGTGCGGTGACGGGCAGGTTGTACAGGCGGCAGCGCGAGCCTTTCGGGAATCGGAAGCGCGGCTCGTCCCCGTGTCCCGGCTGGCCGTGCTGCAGGTTGCGGTTCTGTATGCCGACGAGGTGGCCTCCGGTGTCGTAGTAGGGGGTCTGCAGCCAGTGGGTGCCGCGGCGGTCCTGCCATGCCGTGAGCCTGCACCAGCGCACCACGCGCGGGTCGAGCCTGCGCTCCCGGTAGAGGAAGTGCGCGGCCTCGGCGGTGAGTTGCGGATGCCGGAAGAAGCGTTCGTAGCGTTGCGCGTCGAAGGGCTTGTCCGGCGTTGCCGCGGGCGTGGGCATGGGTGTGGGCGCGATGGTGATGCAGGCCTCGGAGGCCAGCCACCGGCAGGCTTCGGGGAAGGTGAGGCGCAGCGTCCGGCGCACGAGGTCGAGGGTGTCCATGCCGCGCGTCATGCAGACGAAGCACCGGCAGGTGTTGCGCCGGCGGTCGAAGACGAGGCTGGCGTGGTGGTCGTCGTGGAAGGGGCAGAGTGCCTTGTGCTGGCGGACGTGGAGTCCGAGCCGCCCGGCGACTCCCTCGATGGGGAGCGCGCGGAGCTTGCTGATGGTCAGTCGGTCGGTCATGGGCGTGGGGTTTTACGGGTTTTCTTCACTGCCTGTGCCTTGTCCGTCTTGGCGTAGAGGCCGGTCTCTGCGGAGAAGGTGACGAAGCGGCGGCTCTTCCACACTTGCAGCTGATGCCGCGCGCCCTCCTTCGCTTTCCCCAGTTCGAGGCGCAGGGCTTCCAGCTGCTGCTGGCTGAAGGTGTCGGGCAGGCGGTCCATCATGTTCTGCGGCCCGCTCTTCTTCCCGTCGCCGTGCGTCGGGTCGGCACGGTTGAGGAGGTCGCCGAACACCTGCAGTTTCGACCAGAGGTCGTGGTAGCAGAACCAGCGCACGAACTCGCCGATGGAGCGCGTCCACACCTGTCCGTTCAGCAGCCAAAGCACGGCCCCCTTCTTCCACGCCGAGAGGATGCTGCGGTGGGAGAGTTCGAAGATTATGTCATCGTCGCACTCGTCGGCACACTGGGCCTGCTCTTCGGCCAGTTGTTCGGCCACCTTGTTCAGCTCCTTGACGCGGAAGTCGCCATTGGCCTTGGAGAGGAGGTCGAGCCAGCGGTCCAGTCCGGTCTGGAACGCCTCGTCGTACCGCCCCTGCTTCGGAATCTTGCCCGATCGCGCCCCCCGCGGCTTGTAGGCGAAGGCGATGCGGCCGAAGACGCCGTTGGTCAGCTCCTTGTGGTAGAACTGGCGTGCAGCCTCCGGCGTGGAGGATATGGTGAGGTTGACGCGCAGCACGGGATTGCCCGTCACGCCGTCGGCCGTGGCACGCAGTGCGCCGGCGCGCTGGCAGTCATAGATGACGCGGATCATCTGCGACACCTGCCTGTGGCTGCCACAGATGCTGTCGGCCATCTCCACCTCCTGCAGGTTGATGTACTGCGTGAGCCCGCCCTGCTGCTCCAGAGCGGCGGCATTCTGGAGGAAGGCCGCGTTGGTGGAGTTGCCCGGCGGACAGCGGAAGCAGACCTCCGGACGCTGCGGCCGGTCTTTCTCCTTGCCGCGCCCCTGCGCCGTGCGCTGCCAGTCGGCCAGCCTCCGGAACTCGTCCTTGTCGTGCTCCTGGAAACGTCGCATGACAGGCTCCACCAACCGCGTCAATTGCCCCTTTCCCGTGCCCGAAAAAGCCACCAGATGGCTCATTTGGCCACACAACTCGTACAGATTGCCGTCACTGTACGCGAACCTCACTCCCGTCAAGTGTGCCGCCATGGCCGGCATAACCATGGGAAACAGCACCTCACGCATGTCTTTTGAAGCCTTGGAGAGAAGAAATCCCACCACTTCCGTGCCCTTTTTGGGCTTGGGCATTGCCGGAGCAACGCCGTCAAACAAATTGTAAGTCATTTGCTATAAATTATTTAATTAAACATGTACATATCTTTTCTTGTCCATATAATCTCAAATCTCAAATCTCAGTTCGTTTTCAGGGCATATACCTTTTTCCGCCTTTCCCCTCTTTTTCTTATATATATTATTGACTATTAATAAGTTATAAACTTATAGAAGGAGAAAGGGCAAGTGCACCATACCCTTTTTTTGAACTGAGATTTGAGATTTGAGACTGGGAGCGTCCTTCCGCCCCGTCCTCCTTTCTCTCTCCCGGCCACTGTTCCGCCGCCGTTTCCCGAGGGGTCTGCCTGCGGCACAAGTGCGGGTACAACTCTCTGATAATGTCTCCCACGGGTCTGGGCCCGTGTGCGCTGCCCTTGCGGCTGCGCGGAGTGCTGTTGTTTTTGTATTTGTTGATCATGATAAATTGGTTTTTACGCATCGCGACTTTGCAATGCCTTCACTTATCGGGCGCAGGCTCGGATTTTTATATCAAAAAAGCATGAAAATTGATATATCAAAGTTGACATATCCGCTCCTTTGATTATAACGAAGTGATTACCAACGGATTTCTGACAGCAAAAAAAATATATTTTTTTTGAATTTGATATGCGAGTTGATATAAAAGAGGCCCACACTGTCTAAAGTGTGAGCCACATACTGTTGTTTTTTATGGATTGTCTATGATGTTTCAGGCATCATCTTGCGTCATTCCTCGTCATCTTCTGCTGCATGGGAGACATCTGGTCGCGGTTGCGTGACATCCAGTGTCTTCACGATGAGTGCTATCATCCGCCGTTTGCTGTCTACGGGTTCCATGGTGCTGCGCTTCTTTCCGAATTGCCCTGTAACGATGGCACTGATACTGACATTGTCCCCCCTCTTTTTCTTCATATAGCTTTGCTGCAACAACGCCTTTGTCAACGCGGACAACACGTTCGCCGTCTCCTTCCACCGAATGTTGCACGCTCTTGGCTTTCCAGAAAACAGTTGATGGAAATCATCGGCATTGCGCGGCGGCTCAATCCATTTCAAATGCTGCAGGATTTGCATCACGTCCTCAATACGCTGCACCCCTGCGCTCTTATCGTAGTATTCATAGGGGAAAGTGGGGGGAGCACTGTCCTTTTTCCGTTTCTTCTTCCCGTCCGCCTTGGTTTTCTTCGCCTTTTCCTGCTCCGCGATGCGCCCGATTTCCTCCGTCAGACTGTCGCTGGAGCAGAAATAGTCCGCCATCCACGCCTGTAGGCTTTCCGTAAAGGGGTCGACGGCATCGGGCAGCAGCCTTTCGACGGCCTTGCAGTTTTCCTTTCCCCACATACGGTGTATGCACCCGTGGAGCGTCCGCTGCAGCTTGCCACGATAGTGCGGATGGGGCACGGCTGCAAGCCCGAACATCACGGCATAGAACAGCATGGCCACTTCGGCTTGCGCGGCAGTCAGGTCTGTCTTGCTGCCGTCCCGTGTGCGGTACTCGTCCAGCGTGTCACGCCACAGCTCCCGACACCGCTCCGTCTCGAAGTCGCCGTCCGTGAGCAGCGTGTCCAGCGTCGTGGCCGCGTCGGCAAACAACTGTTCAAGAGAGAGGACGACAGCCGGGGCGTACCCCTGAACCACCTCATACACGGCACGACACAGCTGATAGCAGGCGTGTTCGCGGAACTGTCCGCGCAGCCTATTTCTTTGGTTTTGTGGGTATTCCATTCTTGTTCTCCACTTGTCTTATTTTCTCGAACACATCGTCCAGCCATGCCGTCAGGTCGTGTTCGGGGTCGGCGGTGTCCGGACGGATGCCGTCCCGGAAATGGCTGATGACAACCTCGTCCATGGCGTATCTTGCCTCGATGCTCTCGTTGCACTTGTATTCTCCGTAGTCCTGATACTTGAGGGAGAGGTCGAAGCCGTTGTCGGCACACGTGGAGACGACAACGGCCAGTTGCTTGAGTTTGTCTTTTCGGGTCTCCGTATCGCAGTCTCCCCCCAGATTCATGGTCAGTGCGCCGCTTGTGGCATCGTAGAGTTCCAACTGTTCCGTCAACTGTTGCATCTTCTGCGTGAGTGCCTGGGGCACACGCGCGGTAGTTTGCCGATTCAGGTTCGGGAACTCGAAGGTAAACGACTGGAGCACATCTTCCGCACCGGCGCGTTCGTCCATGAAATCCTCGAATTTCATGGCAATGGACTTCTTTCTAATATCGATGCCTATTCCAAGGCTATGGATCAGGCCGAGCCTGGTGAATCCCTCCTGCAGACAGTTCCGGATGGACTCCGTCTTGTAGCCCCAGCTGTCGGTCTTCTCTATCGCTATCTGGCATTTGCCGTCGCGGCAGTCCACCACGACATAGGCATACGGATAGCTGTCGTGGTCGATACCCTCGCAGTCGCTCGGCGGCGGATTCTGCTGCGGCGGCAGGTCATAGATAGTGAGGCGTTCCCGGCTGTGGACACGCAACAAGGCAATGCCACCCTCGTTCCGCAGCACGCAGTTGGGCACGCTTTCCTCCTTCCGCCGACGGAACAGCTTCAGCGTACTGCCCACTTTGCCGATGGCCTTGGACAGATAGTAGTTCGGAAATTCGTTGACGGGCTTGTCCTTTTCTTCCATTCCGTCAAGATCCAGCTTGCGCTGTGACACCGAGAACTGGATGTTGTAAATGATATAGTCACTCATCTTTCGTGTGGTTTCTGTATATTCTCCTGCAACACCAAGGCGAGGTCTTCGACGATGCCGGTGACCAGCGCATTGCCCATGAGGAAGGCGCGGCGCAAGTCAGACGAGCCGAGCGTATGGTTGTCGGGGAACATATTCAGGCGTTCCAGCTCGACGGGCACGAGGCGGCGGTAACGGCCGCTCTGCGTCTTGATGATATGCTTGAAGCGCGAAGGGGCGGCACCGCCTTCTCCGGTGATGATGGTGCGTGAAGCGCGGTCGAGGCTGTCGGGGAAGGCCATCGCTCCCTCGCTGTAGTTGTACTCAAATCCTGTGGTCTTGTTGATGCGTTTCAGCGACTTGGAACCTTTCTGGTATTCCCACTTCGGCAGGTCTTCGTCCGAAATGAAGAACTCGTCGGGCACGGCCTCGTCGTCCACCAGCACATCGCCGAGCGTCAGGCAGGGGCCGTCGTACAGGGGCAGCGTGTCCAAGGTGTAGACCTTGCCGTCGGCCATCACGCCGGAATTTCCGAACGGACTGTCCTTCCTGCCTTTGTTGAAGTGGTCGGAAACCTCGGCGATGTCACCGCTGATGCAGAAAGAGCCGGATTTCCCGTCCTTTGCCCGGCAGTTGAAGGCCTGCGGCATGATGCCCTCGTGAAGAATCCAGTCCAGCTTGTTGTCCGTCTGCCCGAACCGTGCGGCCAGCGGCGTGTCCTGCCGGTAAGCCACCATATAGGTGCGGCGGCGGCGTTGGGGCATCCCGTAGTCTGCCGCATTGACGACACGCCACTCCACCATGTAGCCGAGACTGGACAGGGAGGACAGGATGATGGCAAAATCGCGGCCACGCTGCTGGGCCGGCGAGTTGAGCAGGCGGTCCACGTTCTCCAGCATCAGATAGTGGGGCCGTTTGTCGCCCTTCTCTTTCAGTATGCGGTAGATTTGCCACCAGAGCACCCCTTTCTTGCCCTCGATGCCGCCGGAACGCTGCAGGGTCGTGGCAACGGAATAGTCCTGGCAGGGGAAGCCGCCGCAGAGCAGGTCGCAGTCCGGAATCTCGTCCGTCGGCACGGTGGCGATGTCTTCGTTGGAATGGCCGTCAGCTCCGAAACGCCTGCAATAGATGATGCTGGCATCCTGACGCTTGGTGGACGGCTCCCACTGGTTGCTCCAGACGGTCTTGAAACGCCCGGAAGCGCGTTCCAGCCCGACCCTGAAGCCGCCGACACCGGCAAACAGCTCCACCACCCGGATGTCCTTGTCCCCGGTTTCGGGGCGGAGGCCGTCAAACAGCCCCAGTTCCCTTATCCGCCGGTGGGTCGTGGCCGAATATCTCACTATCGGTTCGCACAACAGCCAACCGCTTTCCGTTTCCATGTCTTCTGTACTATAATTCATTTTCTATGATGTGCCTTACGTATTTCTGATTAAACCAATAGCAGTATTTCCTGACCGTCCCTCCGTTCGGGTTCTCCGATAGAAGTGTGACTCCTCGAAGGGCTTGCACCAGTCCGTCGTAAATTTGCCATTGCGCAGCGTCTTTTCCTACAAAGGTAGTGCAAACCGAGCGAAATACAAAGAGAAACGAAGTTTTTCTTTTTCTACCCAAGCCCAAAAGGGCACTTCGGGTATGGCAAGGAGCAGAGTGCTTGCTTTCTGATACGATGCTAAGTGACGATAAAAAAACGTCACTCCCGTGTGATGATGCAGATGCCGGCGGCGGCCAGTGTCCCTGCCGCCACATATTTCCAATAGAAAGGCTCACCGAGGCAGAGACAGGAGGTGACGGCACCGACCACGGGGATGAGGGAGTTGTATATCGCCACCTTGCCGACCGGATTGCAGCTCAACAGCTTGTTGTAGAGCGAGAAACCGACGGAGGAGATGGCCACCAACAGCAACAGGATGACCACACCGCGGGGCGTGACCACTGGCAGTTGACATCCGGCCATGACGGCCGGCACCATCAGCAGCACGCCACCCACGGCCAACGAATAGCCCGTGCCCACGACCACATCCACCCGTCGGCCAAGCCCTCTGGTCAGCAGCGAGGCACTGGCTCCGCATAATGCGTTGAGGATGATCATGCCGTCGCCCAGCAGCGTGAAGCCGCCCGTGGTCTTGCCACCAAGGTTCAGGGCCAGAATACCCAGGAAGCCGACAGCACAGCCCATGGCCTTGCGCCACGTCATCCTGTCGCTCCGGAAGAAGACGCAGGCCAGGATGACCACCGTGAAGACACTCAGCGAATTGAGTATCGCCGAACGCGCCCCGGCATTGTGCGAGAGGCCGAAATAGAAGAACGCATAGTGCAGCGTGGTGTTGAGCAGGGCATAGACAAGGACGAACCACGCGTCAGAACCCTTACGGAGACCGAACCGACGGTGTGACCATCCGGCCACGGCCAGTACGATAACGCCCGCCAGGAAGAAGCGCAGACCGGCAAACAGCATCTTGCTGCCCGTCATGTGCGCCCCGATGCCGAACTCCTCCATGCCCAGCTTAATCAAGGGGTAGGCCCACCCCCACCCCACGGCAGCCGTGAGGGCGAAGAGGCTCACCCACAGCGGACGCCGGAAGATGCCGGGCTTGCATGGCTCTTGTGTTCCCATTTCAGTCTGCAAAGGTACAGCGAAGCGACGGATTGACAGGTTCAGTGCATCAACCGGTCGATTTCCTCAAATTGCTTGCCCAGATTGAGGTTCAGATAGATGCGGTAGAGTGCCGGAGCCCACTTCTTCTGCTCGGCAGGAGCCAGTTTGCGGTAAGTCTCCATATAGGGACGGGCACAGGCATAGTAGTTGCGGATTTTTGCCTTGTCGGCACGGGCCGTCTCCCCCTTCTCCAGCACCAGTGCCCGGTTGAGATAGGCGGAAGCCACCGTATAGTAAGGTTCCGGCATGGTGTCATTCTCCTCTATCAGCTGCAGACTGACGGCCACGCTCTCGTCGTAACGCTCCAGATTGAGCAGCGAGGTGGCCTTGGCCAACAGGAAGATGGGGTTCCGGGGATTGGTTTCCAATGCCTGCTCGGCATATTCAAGAGCCTGGGAGAAACGGCCATGCTCGGTGTAGTAGTCCTCCAGATGGGGGAAGAAATAGGGATGATCCGGAAAGCGGTGCACGCCCTCGCAGAGCGTGGCGACACGTGCCGAGTCGTTCTGCTGCCGGCCATAGGTCTCCGCCACGTGGACGAGGACATGGGCCACCTTCGCCGTGTCGGCCATGGCCATGGGGGCGTAGCGCAGCACCCGGTCGTCGTCACCGGTCTTGAAGGCCGAATAGACCATCCAGTAGGCGGCCTCCGGCATCCGCGCATCGGTGGAGGCATAGTCGTAGCCCGTGAACAGGGGCTGGCTGTCGGCCCCGATGTAGGTATCGAAGAAGCGGACGGCCTCCGCATAGTTTCCCTTGCCCACATGGAACGCCCCTCCGAAATAGAGGTTGGGACGCAGCTGATGGAGCAACGCCGCATGATTCGACCGATACTTCAGCCGCGGCCTGTCGCCGCCGTTTTCCGCCACATCGATGGAGTCCAGCGACTCGGCAATGACATAGAGACGGCGGGTCAGTCCGAAGAACGCCGCCGTATCGTACTTCTGCTTGAGATACAGTTTCTCGTTGGCGGCCTCGTACTGTTTCAACACCGAAGTGAACCACGTCAGATACACCTTGTCGTTGTGTCGGCACGTGGAGTCCTGACGTATCAGGTCTGTCATGAGTTTCTCGGCCTTGTCGAAGTCCTTGCCGCTCTTGATATAAGACCGTGCCTGGCGAAGCTCTTTCTTCTGAGCCTGCAGGCACGGTGTCAAGGAGAGCAGCAAAAGGAACAAGACAAGCTGGCGTTGCTTATTCATCTGCTGTATGGTATGTCTTCTGTCGTGTTATTTCGATTCTGCCTCGGCAGCCTTGGTGCGCGGGTCGTCGGCACCATAGAGGCCGTAGTAGGCCTGGAAGCGGTTGTAGCCCCAGCGCACCTGTGCCTTGTCGGGGTCGATTTCCTTGGCGGCATCCAGTGCCTGCACGGCTTCCTGGAACAGGGCCTTGCGCTGGTTGATGTCGTCGGTGTTGCCGGCCTGGACAATCAGGCAAGTGCCGAGATAATACTGCACCACGGCGTTCTTGGCATTGACGGCGACGGCCTTGCGCAGCCATTCGGCACCGGCCTTGGGGTCGTTGTCGTCGATGGCCACGAGCATACCCTTGTCGGCCAGGGCAGTGAAGTCGTTGGGATATTTTGCCAGATGGCCGTCAAGGAGCGCGTCCTGCGCCTTTCTGTCCTTCAGCTCTCCATACATGATATAGAGGCCGTCGAGCACCACGGCGTTCTCCGGATTCTTTGCATAGAGGTCCTTCAGCGTCTCCACGTACTGCAGGGAATCCTGCTTGGTCTTGAGTTCGCTGCGCCCGATGTACAGCTTGAGGTTGAGGGCTTCCGTCTTCTGCTCGGGGTCTTCCATGGCCATGTCCAGATACTTGTTGGCACGGGCCATCTCCTTGAGCTGGATGGCATAGCGGGCGGTGAAGAAAGCCACCTGTCCGAAATAAGCCTTCTGCGACTCATGTTCCTGAGTGGCGAAGAGCGGGTCGACCGACGAATCGAGGAATGCACCCCAATACTTCAGCACGGCAGCGTCGTTGCCGGAGCGCGACACGTCCTGGCCGATGTTGACCAGATGGGTGCGCACGGCCCACACGCGCTGGGCGTTCTTCTCTGCAAACTTGGGAGCCACCTTGCCCTTGGCGTTGGGCTGCTGGTCGTACTTGTTGCACTCCACAGCGTCGTCAATGGCATGGCAGATGGCATCGGCCAGTCCCAGCGTGTCGTACTGCTGCACCTTGCCTGTCTTCATCTGTTCCGCCAACTGGTTCTCTGCGATGGTTCCCGTCTCCTTGGCCACCTTCTGCATGGCCAGGTCCACCAGCTTGTTATAAGCCTTGGCCTTCTCTTCTGCACTGGGCAGACTGGCAGCCTTGACAAGACCGGCAGCCTCGTCGTAGGTCTTGGCCTTCAGGATTGCCTTCAGTTCGGGGCTGTCACCGGCAAATGCCGCACCGCTTGCGATGCACATCATTGCCATTACGAATAATTTTTTCATACGCTTTAATTGTTAGTTGTAGTGTTATCTTATAGCATTCTCATTATCATAGGATTATGCTTCTTCGCCTCCGGTCGTGTCCGCTTCCTCGGCTTCCACGTCGTCCTCGGCATTGCTGTCGACCTTGCAGACCGAAGCAATCGAGTCGTTCTTTTTGGTGAGGTTGATGAGGCGGACACCCTGTGTGGCACGTCCCATGACACGGACATCGGCCACCTTGAGGCGGATGAGTATGCCGCTCTTGTTGATGATCATCAGGTCGTTGTCGTCCGTCACGACCTTGATGGCCACCAGCCGTCCCGTCTTCTCCGTGACGGCGATGGTCTTCACACCCTTCGCGCCGCGTGCGGTCTTGCGGTAGTCTTCCACATCGGAACGCTTGCCGTAGCCGTTCTCCGACACCACCATGATGGTCTCTGTCTGCGGGTCGTTGACACACACCATGCCCACCAGTTCGTCGTCTCCGCCGTCGAGGCGCATACCGATGACACCGGTGGAGACGCGCCCCATCGTGCGCACCTGGTCTTCGTTGAAGCGCACGGCACGGCCATTGCGGTTGGCCAGCAGCAGCTCGTTGTGGCCGTTGGTCAGCCTTACAGCCACCACCTCGTCGTCGTCGTTGATGTTGATGGCCTTCACGCCGGCGGTGCGCTGGTGGCGGTAAGCCTCAAGACAGGTCTTCTTGATGACGCCCTGCTTGGTGGCGAACACCACGAAATGGGTCTTGAGGAACTCCTCGTCGTTGAAGTTCTTCACGCGCAGCACGGCATTGACGGCATCGTCCGGCTCGATGTTGAGCATATTCTGGATGGCGCGTCCCTTGGAGGTCTTGTCGCCCTCCGGAATCTCATAGCACTTCTGCCAGTAGCAGCGGCCCTTGCGGGTGAAGAAGAGCAGCGTGTTGTGCATGGTGGCAGGATAGATATACTCGGTGAAGTCGTTGTCGCGGTGGCGTGCGGCCTTGGCCCCCACTCCGCCACGTCCCTGCTCGTGGAATTCGTCCAGCTTGGTGCGCTTGATGTAGCCCATGTGCGAGATGGTAATCACCACGGGGTCGTCGGGATAGAAGTCCTCCGCATTGAATTCGTGGTCGAAGGGGATGATTTCGGTGCGGCGTGCGTCACCGTACTTCTCCTTCACCTCCTGGAGTTCCTGCTTCATCACCTCGCGGCAACGCTCCGGACTGTCGAGGATTTCCTGCAGGTCGGCGATGAGTTTCATCAGGTCGTCATACTCCTGGTGGAGCTGGTCGACACGCAGTCCCGTGAGCTGCGACAGGCGCATATCCACGATGGCCTTCGACTGGAGTTCGTCCAGCTCGAAGCGTTTCTCCAGTGCGCGCTGGGCATCGCTCGGGGTCTTGCTCTGGCGGATGAGGTGTACCACCTCGTCGATATTGTTGACGGCAATGATCAGTCCTTCGAGGAGGTGGGCACGCTCCTGCGCCTTCTTCAGATCGTACTTGGTGCGGCGGATGGTCACGTCGTGGCGGTGCTCGACGAAGTATTTCACGCAATCCTTGAGGGTCAGCAGACGGGGACGGCCATTGACCAGTGCAATGGTGTTGACCGAGAAGCTGCTCTGTAGCGCAGTCATCTTGAAGAGCTTGTTGAGCAGCACGTTGGCATTGGCATCACGCTTGCAGTCCACCACGATGCGCATACCCTGCCGGCCGGACTCGTCGTTGACGTTGGCCACGCCCTCCACCTTGTGTTCGTTGGCCAAGTCGGCAATATACTTCACCAGATCGGCCTTGTTGACCCCGTAGGGAATCTCCGTCACCACAATCTTGTCGTGGGTCTCGCCGGACTCAATCTCGGCCTTGGCACGCATCACGATGCGGCCACGTCCGGTGGCATAGGCATCCTTCACGCCCTGCAGACCATAGATATAGGCTCCCGTGGGGAAGTCCGGTCCGGGGATATACTCCATCAGTCCGTCCACGTCAATGTCGGGATTGTCGATGTAGGCACAGCATCCGTCAATCACCTCGTTCAGGTTGTGGGTGGGCATATTGGTGGCCATTCCCACTGCGATACCGTTGCCGCCGTTCACCAGCAGATTGGGAATCTTCGTAGGCATGACGGTAGGCTCCTGGAGCGAATCGTCGAAGTTGTTGGTCATGTCGACCGTATCCTTGTCGAGGTCGTCCATGATGTGCTCGCCCATCTTCGAGAGGCGGCACTCGGTGTAACGCATGGCGGCAGGCGAGTCGCCGTCTACCGAACCGAAGTTGCCCTGACCGTCCACCAAGGTATAGCGGAGGTTCCAGTCCTGAGCCATGCGCACCAGTGCACCATAGATAGAGGAGTCGCCGTGGGGATGGTACTTACCGAGCACCTCGCCGACGATACGCGCACATTTCTTGTAAGGTTGTGTCGATACATTATTGACGTTCATCATGCCGTAGAGGATACGGCGGTGAACCGGTTTGAATCCGTCCCGTACATCAGGAAGAGCGCGCGCCACAATGACCGACATGGAGTAGTCGATGTAGGACGACTTCATCTCTTCCTCGATATTGATTTTAAGAATTCTGTCGTTGTCGATAGTTTGATCCATTATTGTTTGTTTGGTTTGTTCCCGTTATTTTCTGTTAAAACCGCGCACAAGGCCATTTCCGTGGCCTCTGCCGCATTTTGCAGCTCCGGTTTCAACGCGCAAAGGTATGAAAAAGTGGGCAAACAGCAAAATATTTTAATGATTATTGCAAGCAGGAAGCCTTTTTTCTACCCATTTCCACCATTTCCATGACCGATGGCCATCACTGGACACGGACATCGGTCAGCCGGCCACCCACGACACGTGCCGAAAGGCGCAGGGACTGGCTGTGGGAGCCGTCGTGTTTCGTCACTTGCATAGTCACTGCCACCTGATAGTCCGTACTGCCGGTGACTTCATTCTCTGTTTTCTTCACCTCCCAGTCGTCGGCCAAGGTGAAGTCGGCGTTCGAGAGGTCCACGCCCTGGGAGGCCAGCAGCTCGCGGTTGGCACTGTTGGACAGATAGACATGAACCAGATTGCTTATCATATCTATGTCGGCGGCAGAGACCTGCATCTTGGCACATTTTTCGTAGTTGGCCTTTGCATCGTCAATATATTCGCCGTCCGCATGCTTGTCGATGTAGCCCTTATAGGCTTCCATGGTGTTCCGGTTGACAGCCGACACCCAGTCGAGCGAGTCAATCTTCAGCCGGGCTTCGGTGGCATGGACACTCCCGGGATGCTGTTGGATATACCGCTCGATCACGTAGGCCGACTGGCTGGCTAGGGCATTGTACCAGTCGTTGTCAATCTGCTTGAGGAGGTTGAGGTGGGCCGTGATGGAGTCGCGGCGTTCCTGCGGGGCATCGGGATACATATCGAGGTAGTTCTGGAGCACGGCGGCTTCCTGACACTCCATGGCATTCTTGTAGGCGGCCAGCTCGTTGCCCTGCTGCGCCCTGTTGTAGAAATACCATCCGGCCATGATGACCGAAAGGGCAATGACAAAGGAAACGGCCAGTATGACCCACGACTTGGAACGGCGCGGAGGTTCTCCGGCAGAGTCCGCCTCCCGGCTGCCCTCGGAAGAGGAAGCGGAAGCCAATGCCGTATGGCAGTTGGGACACACGGCCTGACCTGCCAGCACCATGTTTCCACAGTGAGGACATTTAACAATATTTCCTGCGATAGCGACCCCACAACTGGGGCAAGTGGCGGCCAGACTGCTGACCTGATGGCCACACTCGGGACATTTGATGATGGGCATATCTTGTTTTCTTATTCGTTGTTTCTTGTTTTTCCCTTGTCTTTCTCTATTTTTCAGATGCAAAGTTACTAATTTATCCACAAATATACTTAACTTTGCAGCCGAAATAACAAACTTTACACCTATGAAACATCTGTCAGCGGCAGTTCTTGCCCTTTTTGCCCTCCTCTCGTGCAGCTCATGCGGACACGATGACCCCGAACCCACCCCACAAACGTTCGGACGCACGGTCATCGTGTACATGGCGGCAGAGAACAACCTTTCGTCGTATGCCCAGGAAAACATCGACGACATGATGAAGGGAGCAAAGCAACTGAATGCCAACGACCGCCTGCTCGTGTTCGTCGACAGGAACAGCAAAAAGGAAAAGCCCTTCATCATCCGGCTGACCGGCAACGATGCACATCCCGTGGACACGCTCTATAAATACACTTCGGACTTCTACAGCTCGGATGCCGGGAAGATGAAGGAGGTGGTGGAGTGGTGCATGAGCCAATGCCCGAGCGAATCCTACGGACTGGTGCTCTGGGGCCATGCGGACGGATGGATTGTCCACACCCCCACCCTGCGCAGCCTGTCACGGAGCAACAGCATCCGCCAGCGGTCGCGGGCTTTCGGATGGGACACGGGGGACGACATCTCTGGGGATGACCAATGGATGGAGATTGCCGATATGCGCGATGCGCTGGAATCCCTGCCCCACTCCTTCAAGTTCATCTTTGCCGACTGCTGTGCCTTCCAGAGCGTGGAGGTGGCCTACGAACTGCGCAACGTGACCGACTACATCGTGGCCTCACCGGCGGAAATCCCCGGTGCAGGAGCACCGTACAAGACCGTCATACCGGCCATGTTCAACAGAACGGATGATGCCCTGTGCCGGCAACTGTGCGACCTGTACAACGAAGCCGGCGGCACAGGCAACCGCGTGGCCATCTCTGCGGTGAGCACCGCCCAGATGACCCATCTGGCCGAGGCCACAAGGGAGGTCATCATCAACGAGTTGAACGGAAAGACCTTCAATATGGAGGGTCTGGTGTATTACTTCAACAACGTCAGTATGTTTTCTCCGGCGGAGCGCATCATGTACGACATGATGGACTTCATGCGCCAGAACACCAGCAGCGAGGCTTACATGAAATGGAAACAGGTCTACGATGCCGCCGTCGTGTACAAGAGACTGAGTACGCAGTGGGACACTTACGCGCTGGTCAACTTCAATGATTTCACGGTGACCGACGACAACTTCGGCGGAATGAGCATGTTCGTGCCGCTGGAACGCTACAACACGACAAAGGAAAACTACAACACACTGATCAAGCAAACGACGTGGTACGAGGCTGTCGGATGGGCAGCCATCGGATGGTGAACCGGCCTTATCGGTCGTCGGAGGAACGTTCTGCCGACGGATGGACTACCACCTTGACTTTCGAGATGCGACGCTCTTCCTGCTCCAGAATTTCAAACGTGAAGTTGCGGTAGTCTATCTTCTCGTGGAGGCGGGGGAAGTCGCCCTTGATTTCCAACAACAGGCCGGCAATGGTGTCGGCATCGCCCTCCACATCGGCAAAGAAATCGTCATCCACCTTGATAATCCGGCAGAAATCGCTCAGCAGCGTCTTGCCTTCAAACTCGAAGGTGTTGCTGTTGATGCGGGCGTAATTGCGCTCGTCATCATCGTATTCATCGTTGATTTCGCCTACAATTTCCTCAAGCACATCCTCCAGCGTCACGATACCGCTTGTGCCTCCAAACTCGTCGACCACGATGGCGATATGCACCCGGTTGGCCTGAAACTCGCGCAGCAGGTCGTCAATCTTCTTGGTCTCCGGCACAAAATAAGGCGGACGGATCAGCGACTGCCAACGGAACGTGGCTGGCTTTCCCAAGTGGGGCAGCAGGTCCTTGATGTACAGGATGCCCCGGATATTGTCGCTGTTTTCCTGATAGACCGGGATGCGCGAATAGTTGTTGTCCACAATACACTGCAGCACCTCACTGAAAGAGGAACGGAAATCCAGATCCACCACATCCTGACGGCTGGTCATAATCTCTTTGGCCGTCTCGTCGCCAAAACGCACGATGCCTTCAAGCATACGCTGCTCGTCCTTGATGTCGTCCTTGTCGGTCAGTTCCAGTGCCTGTTCCAAGTCATCGACACTCAACACATGGTCGTCCTTCTGCACAACCTTGCCTGCCCACACGCCGGACTGGAGGAGCACACTGGCAAAAGGATAGAACAGTTTCCGGAAAAACAGTATGCCGGACACGGCACGGCGGCAAAAGCGCAACGGCTGCTGCCGAGAATAGATTTTCGGAATGATTTCTCCAAACAACAGCAACAGGAAGGTCAGCAACACGGTGATGCACAGGAACTGCAACCACGCCGCACCGCCGAAGTCCACCACATGGGCAAAGAAATAGTTCAGCAACATGATGATGGTCACGTTCACCAAGTTGTTGGTGATGAGGATGGTGGCCAGCGTGCGTTCAGAATCGTTGCGCAACGCGATAATCTTGCTGTCGGAAGCATACTTGCCCTCTTCCAGTTCATTCTCGTCACTGGGGGTCAACGAAAAAATGGCAATCTCACTGCCCGATGCAAAACCGGACACAAGCAGCAGGGCCAAAGCCAGTACCAAGGCAAATATTTCCCCGTACCCCGGAGCATTCAGTTGCACTTCTGCTAATACCTGTTGTAAATCCATGGTCATTTGGAAGGAAGAGTTTCTGTCTCCACGTGACCCTCTGCCGACTGAGTTCCACCGGATGCAGCGGTATTGTTCTGTCCCTTGGGGGAAAGCAGCTCGATGTTGTCGGCCCAGATTTCCGTCTTGAAGCGCCGCTGTCCCTGCCGGTCGTCATACGAAGAATAGCGCAGACGGCCTTCCACATACAGCTTGTCGCCTTTATGCACATACTGCTCGACGATTTCCGCCAAGCGTCTCCACAAAATGACATTGTGCCAATCGGTATGGTCGGGAACTTGGGTGCCGTTCTGCAAGGTATATCCACGTTCTGTCGTGGCCAGGCTCACACGAGCCACCGCCACCCCCTGCTCCACATAACGGACTTCCGGGTCTGCACCGACATTTCCTATCAGCATTACCTTGTTCATGATTTCGCTGTCAGATATGGATTCAGAACGTGCTTCGGCACGCGGTCACTTGCACAATCCCAAGAATTGGAAAGAGAAGTTCTTGCCCTTGGCTGACGGGAACTGGCTCCGCTCGTCGACGCGCTCACGCAGGTGCTCAATGATGCGGTTGTAGCAATCCATTCCGGACATCGCCTTGCACTGCGCCACGAAATGGGTGTCACGATACTGGAACTTTCCCGTTCCGGGAACAATCTGCACACGCTTGAAATCCAGCGTGCCCTCATACCAGCCAAACTTCTCCTCGTTCAACTTGTTCAGCGCGGAAATGGTCTTCTTCGCACGTTCGGGAAGCGGATGCAAGGCGCGTTTCTCCTTGAAATCAAGCATGGTCTTGGCCTCGGTCTTGATGAGAATGAAATAGACGCGCGGACGAATCTTATAACGCTTGGGATAAAACGTCTCACTGTTATAGTAATTGCGAATGTCCTTTTCGAGTACAGGATCCATACCAATCTCATCAATGTCCGAAAGGAAACGGATGGCATCGTCCACATTGTCTACGAATGTTTCCTTGTCAAAATAGCGTATGTATAAATTCATCTGGCAATATTTGTTTTCCTAAATATAAAAATAGAACCGGTTTTATTGGATAAAAAAGAGCGGAAAACGGGACTCGGACCCGCGACCCCAACCTTGGCAAGGTTGTGCTCTACCAACTGAGCTATTTCCGCAATAAAAAAAATTATGGTGAAGAGGAGGAGACTCGAACTCCCACGTCGCAATTGACACTACCCCCTCAAAGTAGCGCGTCTACCAATTCCGCCACCTCTCCA
>CAVJNH010000041.1:0-23650 GCA_963651005.1 Oscillibacter sp. MSJ-31 | reverse complement strand
TTCAAACATTATTCGTAACTTTGCAGACAACTTGCACTTGCTGGTTGACTCTGCGCGAAGGTAGGCTGCACCTCGGAAATAAAAGAAAAACTTCGTTTCTCTTTGTATTTCGCTCGGTTTGCACTACCTTTGCGCATAAAAACACCATCATGATACCTAAAGTAATACACTATTGCTGGCTGAGCGACAACCCCTTCCCGGCCAAGATACGCAAGTGCATGGACACCTGGAAAAAGATACACCCGGACTATGAAATCAAGCGATGGAGCGTCAAGAATTTCGACATCAACGCGGTGCCGTATGTGAAGGAGGCTTGCGATGCACACAAATGGGCCTTTGCCGCAGACTATATCCGGATGTACGCGCTCTATTCGGAAGGGGGAATCTATCTGGATTCGGACGTGATGCTGCTGAAGAAATTCGACGGTTTCCTCGACCATGCGTTCTTCTCCAGCATGGAGTACCACCCGACCCAAGTGGAAAGTACGGGTGCGCTGCAGCATCTGGATGCTGAAGGCCACCGTATCGACGATGCCTTCATAGAGGGCATCCAGATTCAAGCCGCGGTGATGGGAGCTGAGCCCGGATGCCCATTTGTCAAGGAGGTGCTGGACTGGTATACGGGTAAACATTTTCTGAGACCTGACGGTACACTGATGACCGACGTGTTGTCGCCGTATATCTACGCCCGAGTGGCGGAAAAGCTCGGATTTGTCTATAAAGACATAGACCAGCAATTGCCCGGACGCATCCATATCTATCCGTCGGAAATCTTCGCAGGAAACAAACACGAAGTGACTCCACGCAGCTATGCCATACACTATTGCGCACACAGTTGGCATCCCACGCCGAAGGAGAAAATCACCAAGTTCCTGAAGAAACTGTTCGGGAAATGACGGTGGATGGCCATTGAGCGGTCACTTCCCCGTTTTGTCTCCAGAGACCACCAGTTCGTTCCGGGTCATGCGCTCCATATACTGTTGGATGATGGCTTTCACCTCGCGCTCCATTTGCGGCTGCTCGGCGACACGCCCCAACAGGTTGTGCTTCATCAGCCGGTCGTCCAGCCGGAAGATGGCCTTGGTGCGCTGTCCGTCAAACTGCAAGACGTAACCGTACTTGACATACTGGTAGATGCCGTTCAGATAGTTGACGGCCCAGGTGTCCCGGCCATTGGTCTGCAACACGTCGATGCCGAAGGCACAATAGGCTTTCGGATAGTGCAACAGCCCCAAGACCGTGGGGAGAATGTCCGTCTGCTGCGCCACCTTGTCCTCCATTCCGGGTTGCAGTGTGCCGTCGGGCGTATAGAGAATCACAGGCGAGGCAAAACCGCCCAGGTCTGTCTGGTATTCGGCGTGGCAGCTCTGGTTGGTATGGTCACTGGTCAGCACAAAGACGGTGTTCCGGAACCAGGGCTGGCGCGCCGCCGTCTGGAAGAAACGGCCGATGGCTCTATCCGTATAGCGGATGCACTTGTGGATGGCGAGCTGTTCCTCTGGAAAACGCTGCCGGTATTGCTCGGGAATGACGAAGGGATGGTGGCTGGAGGCCGTGAACAGGGCGGTCATGAAAGGCTCTTTCATCTCGCTCATCTTCATGGCATAATACTGCATGAAAGGCTCGTCCCAGATGGCCCACGTGCCGTCGAAGTCGGCATCACCATCGAAACGCTTGTCGGCAGCGAAGTCTTCGCGACCGTAGTAGTGGCGGAAACCGGTCTTTGTGGCGAAAGCCTGAAAGCCCATCGAACCGCGCTGTGCACCATGGAAGAAGGCGGTCTCGTAGCCCTCGCCGGCCAGCAACGAGGCAAGGCCGTCCACCTCGTTCATGGCGGCTGGCGTGAGGAAGAAAGGCTCCACGAACATGGGGATGCCGGACAGGATGCTCGGCATTCCGTCGATGCTCTTGCGCCCGTTGCAGAAGCTGTGGCGGAAGGTCACGCTATGAGCAATCAGCGAGTCGACACAGGGCGTATAGCCTTTATAGTGCCCTCCTTCCAAATCGCGGTTCAAGGCTCCGATGTACTCGCGTCCGAAACTCTCTACGATGAGCACCACCACGTTCTTCTTCTGCATCAGTCCGCCCGTGGCTGGATGGACGGGCGTATAGACCGCCGACAGCGAAGCGTCGTCGGCATAGTAGTGGGGCACGTCAAACACGGCCTTTCCTATCGTGCGGTAGAGCGAGAACGGCGTGTTGAGCACCAAAGCCACTTCGCTCGGGCGGTCGGTATACTGGTTGGCATTGCTCACCGTGATGGGACGCACAGCCGTGGTGAATCCGCCGCGGATGCCGCCGATGGCCAACGGGGCGACAACGGCCAGCGACAGGGTCGTCGCCACGGCATAACGCCACGGGGAAAGCCGGTCTGCCCGCAGGGACGGAGACCGGTACAGCCGCCACAACACATAGATGACGGCCACGGCCAACAGCACGAAATACCAGTGGTGGAGCAGTTCCTTCATGACGATGCCGCCCAGATTGCCTTCGTTGCGGAACTCGCTGAACACCGTGGTCGTGGTGCGCCGCAGGGTGAAGGGGAAATAGGCTGCATCGCACAGGTTGGCTACTAGTGCCAGACCGTTGACCGCCACGAAGAGGATGCGGCACAGCCGATGGTAGCCCTGCCGCTCCTTCAGCCACTGGGGAAACAGCATGAGCACCAACCAGAGGCTGTTGGTGACGAGCAATGCCGACGTGTCGAAGACCAGTCCGCCGCGGCACAGGGCGAGGAAATGGCCGAAGGTCATCGTCTCGGCAAAGAGGCTCCAGTTGTCGAGGAGGAAGGCCACACGCGCCAGCATATAGACCGCGTAGGCCAACACCATATTATATATTACCGCAACGAGCGGTCTCATGTACCTTAGGTTTTTCATCGCTTCATCGCATTTTTATCGTTTCTTCAGGTCTGCCGACGACCGTTGCAGCAGTGCCTTTCCCATGCGGACCAGCCGTTCCTTGTCATGGGAGTCGCCGGCAATGACTTTCCCGGAGTTGAGGTCGTAGACCACCATGCCCGTGGAATCCACCAGTGCGAAACCGTTGTTGTAGGTATGGTAAGCAAACGGATAGCGGTACGACTGGCTGAGTACGTCGCGGCTGAACACGAACGCGTCGTGGCCGATGCCCAGCTGTGCCAGCAGGGTAGCGGCGAGGTCAGTCTGGTTGCAGATGCGGTTGATGTGGCGCGGCACTTTCACGGCACCGCCTGTCCACACCATGGGAATACGGTTGCGCAGCGGATGGGTCTGGTCGATGTCACGGTAGTTGATGCCGTGGTCGGGGAGCATCACCACCAACGTGTTCTTCCAGCGCGGCGACTGCCGCAGGCGCGCCATGAAACGGCCGATGCACTGGTCGAGATAATGGAACGCATTGAGCACCTTGTCCTCGAACCGGTGGGTGGGCACGTCCCAAGGCTCGTGGCTGCTCAGCGTGCTGTAGCCGATGAGGTAGGGCTGCGGCAGGGTGTCGGCCAGTTGGAGCAGTGTGTCGAACGTGATGTCGTCGCGCACGCCCCAGTTGGCAGACTGCTGTTGATCCCGGCTGTAGTCGGCCTTCCAGGTCAACTGGGCGAAACCGCCTGCCACGAGGTAGCTCCGCATATTGGTGAAATTGATGTCGCCGCCGTAGAGGTAATGGGTGTGGTACCCCTCCCGGGCAAGCACTGAGGCCAGGTTGGGCAGGTTGCGCGACTTGGCCGGCATCTTCATGACGGACGTGGTGGGGAACGACGGATAACCGCTCCAGGTGCACAGCGTGCCACGGTCTGTCCGCCACGAGTTGGCATAGCAGTGGTCGAAGCAGATGCCCTCGTGCATCAGCCGGTTGAGGTTCGGCATGATGTCTGTCCGTCCCCCCAGTTCCGTAAACGCCCCTCCGGCACTCTCCAGCAAAATCACGATGATGTCGGGACGCTGCGTGGTGAGCAGCGAATCGGTGCCGATGCTGGTGGTGGGGAAGAGCGGTGCCGTCAGTCGGGCACAGTCGCTGTCGTCCATATAGTGGTAGTCGGTCTGGTCGCTGGCGGTTTTCTCCATCGATGCCAGGAAACTGAACACCGGATTGACGGCTGCGTGGTTGAGGAACTGGTTCTGCGAGAAATAGACCTGTCCGATATTGGTGGTCGACTCGTCGAGGCCACCGCGGATGCCGACAACCAGAAAAGGAGTCAGTGCGGCCATCAGAGCCGTGGCCAACCACCGTCGGCACCGTACCTCGAACGTCCACCGCCGATGGGTCAACAGGAAACCGAGCACTGCCGCCACCGCGCCAATCAGCACCACCCGCCACACCACATAGCCCACGCTGACGCTGGCAAAGGCATCGCCGGGCGTGGTCAGAAACTGCAGGCAGGAGGCATCGAGCTTGAAGCCCCAGAAGGGATAGAGGCTGGCATCGGCCACGAAGGCCAGTGACAACACGACGGCCACGAAGAGGTAATAGGCGTTAAGCCCCTTGCGGAGCACGTCGTGGCGTTTCCACCAGACCGAGGCGAGCACGACGAGGAAGGGGACGATGAGGAAATAGAGGGAGGTGGAAAGGTCGAGCGAGAAGCCGTGGCGCACCACCTGCCACACGTCCGTCCACGTGAACGGATGAGCCTCCGCCTGCGAGAACAGGAAAGCGACCTTGGCCGCGACAAACGCGCCGATGAGCTTCAGTCCGTCGCCCAAGAGGAACAGGAATCTTCCGATGATACCTTTCATAGCTACTGTCGTTGAGGGAGGATTATCCCAGATTCTGCATATCGGTGAGCCGTTTGTAGAAGCCGTTGGCGGCCAGCAGCGACTCGTGGGTGCCCCGCTCGACGATGCGCCCTTCGTGGAGCACGCAGATTTCGTCGGCGTTGCGTATGGTGCTGAGCCGATGGGCAATGGCGATGGTGGTGCGCTGCTTCATCAGCCGTTCCAGCGCATCCTGCACCAGCCGTTCGCTCTCGGTGTCGAGGGCCGAGGTGGCCTCGTCGAGGATGAGGATGGGCGGATTCTTCAGGATGGCGCGGGCAATGCTGATGCGCTGCCGCTGTCCGCCCGACAGGCGGCCGCCACGGTCGCCGATGTTGGTGTCGAACTGCTGTTCGCTCTGCATGATGAAGTCGTAGGCATTGGCGATGCGTGCGGCCTCGACCACCTGACTGTCCGTCGCGCCGTCCACGCCAAAGGCGATGTTGTTGCGGAACGAGTCGTTGAAGAGGATGGCCTCCTGGTTGACATTGCCGATGAGTTGCCGCAGGTCGCGGATGCCCAGCTCCTTGACGTTGATGCCGTCCACCAGCACCTCCCCTTCCTGCACGTCGTAGTAGCGCGGGATGAGGTCCACGAGCGTCGACTTGCCACTGCCGCTCTGTCCCACCAGTGCCACGGTCTTTCCCTTGGGGATGGTGAGGCAGATGTCGCGCAGCACCCATTGCTCACCGTAACGGAACGACACATGACGCAACTCTATCTGATGTTCGAACTGCCGGATGTGCCGGGGGTGTTCCGGTTCCCGGATGGTGTTCTCCGCCATGAGAATCTTGTCGACGCGCTCCATCGATGCCAGTCCCTTCGGAATGTTGTAGCCGGCCTTCGAGAACTCCTTCAGCGGATTGATGATGGAGTAGAGGATGACCATATAATAGATGAAGGTGGGGCCGGACAGCGTCTGGTAGTTCAACACCAGCACGCCGCCGAACCAAAGGACGACGACAATCATCACCGTGCCGAGAAACTCGCTCATGGGGTGTGCCAACTGCTGCCGGATGTTGACGTGCATGATGTCGTTGCGGTAGCCCGAATTGATGCGGTCAAACTTCTTCCGCATCTTGTCCTCGGCTCCGAAAGCCTTGATGATGCGCAGTCCGCCGAGCGTCTCCTCCACCACGCTCATGGTGTCGCTCCAGAGCGACTGCGCCTTGATGGACTGCGCCTTCAGCCGACGACCCACAAAGCCCATGAACCACCCCATGACGGGCACGATGACGAGGGTGAAGGCGGTGAGTTGCCAGGAGATGAACACGAGGGTGACGAAGTAGGCGATGATGAGGACGGGGTTCTTGAACAGCATGTCGAGGCTCGACATGATGCTCGACTCGATTTCCTGCACGTCGCCGCTCATGCGGGCGATGATGTCGCCCTTGCGTTCCTCGCTGAAGAAACCGAGGGGTAGGGCGGTAATTTTCCGGTAGAGCTGATTGCGGATGTCGCGTACCACACCGGTGCGGATGGGCACGATGGTGGCGGAGGAGAGGAAGTAGGCTCCCGTCTTGAGCAGCGTGGTGAAGGCCAGGAAGATTCCGATGAAGAGTAGGGTGGTGGTCTGTCCGTGCGCGGCCAGCAGCGTGTTGACGTAGTAGTTGAGGTTGTTCATCAGCACCTCCTGTGCGTTGCCCCAGTCCCATGCCATCCAATGGGTGGCGGCCTGTCCGTCGCCGGTCTTGAAGATAATCTGCAGGATGGGGATGAGCGCAGCGAACGAGAAGATGTTGAGCACGGCCGAGAGGATGTTGAAGAGCACCGACAGCACCAGGTATTTCTTGTAGGGCGGCACGAATCGCCTCAGCACGTTCAGGAACTCTATCATAGTATCTCGCCGAAAAGGGTTGCGCTGGTACTGCCCGTGATGCGCACGCGCACGGTCTCACCGATGTGGTGGCCGTTCTTGTCCATCACCACGGCCTTGTTCTGTCCGGTGCGCCCCATGAGCTGCTCGCGCGAACGCTTGCTGAATGACTCTATCAGCACGTCGAACTCCTTGCCCTCGTCGGCGCGGTTCTGCTGTGCGCTGATTTCGGTCTGCAGACGGATCAGTCCGTTCAGCCGTTCGATTTTCACCTCCTCGGGCACATTGTCGGGCAGGTGCTTGGCGGCATAGGTGCCGGGGCGTTCGCTGTATTTGAACATGAAAGCCGAATCGAAACGACACTCGCTGACGAGCGACAGCGTCTCGGCATAGTCTTCCGGGGTCTCGTCGTGGTAGCCCACGAAGAGGTCGGTGGTCAGTCCGCAGCCGGGAATGATGCGCCGGATGGCATTGACCCGCTCGACGTACTGCGCCTGGGTGTATTTGCGGTTCATCAGCTTCAGAATCTTGTCGCTGCCGCTCTGCACGGGGAAATGGATGTGCTTGCAGAGATTGGGCTCTTCCGCCACGGCATGGAGGATGTCCTCCGTCATGTCTTCGGGATTGGAGGTGGTGAAGCGCACGCGCATATCGGGCACGGCCTGCGCCACGAGGCGCAGCAGTTGGGCAAACGAGGTGCTGCCCGGTTCGCGCTTGCCCGAAGGCGACAGCCCGTAGCTGTTGACGTTCTGTCCGAGCAGCGTCACCTCCTTGAATCCCCGGTCGTGCAGGTCGCGCACCTCGCGCAGGATGCTCTCCACGTCGCGCGACCGCTCCCGTCCCCGGGTGTAAGGCACGATGCAGTAGTGGCAGAAGTTGTTGCACCCTCTCATGATGCTGACAAAACCGCTGATGTGTGCCCCGTGGAGCCGTTGCGGCACGATGTCGCGGTAGGTCTCCGTGGTCGACAGTTCGATATTGATGGCTTTGTGGCCGTTCTCCGCCTGCGCAATGAGGTCGGGCAGCGTGAGGTAGGCATCGGGACCGGCCACCAGGTCGCAGTGGTGATCTGCTATCAGCTCGTCCCTCACGCGCTCGGCCATACACCCCAGCACGCCGATAATCAGCGGGCGTTTGCGGCGGATGGCATCGAGTGCGTCAAGGCGGTGGTATATCTTCTGCTCGGCGTTGTCGCGGATGGAACAGGTGTTCAGGAACACGGCATCGGCCTCGTCGAGGTTCTCGGTGTTCTCGTACCCGGCCATCTGCATCACGCTGGCCACCACCTCCGAGTCGGCCACGTTCATCTGGCAGCCGTAGGTTTCGATATAGAGTTTCTTCATGTCTGCGGGAAGACCTCCTTACCAGATTTGCGCGCGCTTCTTCTTGGGCAGGAACAGGCGGTCGCCCTTCTTCACGCCGAAGGCCTGATACCAGGCATCGATGTGGGGCAGTGCACCGTTGACACGTGCCAGCTGGGGCGAGTGTACGTCCTGTTTGAGCAGCATGTCCATATACTGTTCGCGGCTGTTGCCGGCCCAGATGCGGGCATAGCCGAGGAAGAAGAGCTGGTCGGGGGTGAAGTCTTTCTGGTCGGCGTTGAGGGTGTGGCCGTCCTTTCGGGCGTTGTGGTAGGCACGCAGGGCGATGTTCAGTCCGCCGTTGTCGCCGATGTTCTCGCCAAGGGTCTGCTTGCCGTTCACCTTCTTGCCGTCCACCACTTCGATGGAGGAGAAATGGTCCACGAGCACGGCGGTGCGCTTGTCGAAGTTGGCCTTGTCGGCAGCCGTCCACCAGTTGCGCTGGTTGCCGGTCTTGTCAAACTGGCATCCCTGGTCGTCGAAACCGTGGCTCATCTCGTGGCCGATTACCACGCCGATGGCTCCGTAGTTGATGGCATCGTCGGCCTCCGGGTCGAAGAACGGAGCCTGGAGGATGCCTGCCGGGAAGCAGATTTCGTTGGTGGTGGGGTTATAGTAGGCGTTGATGGTCTGCGGAGTCATCAGCCATTCGGTCTTGTCCACGGGTTTGTTCACCTTGCGCTGCAGTCCGTCGAGGAGGAAGAACTCCGACACGTTGGCGAGGTTCTCGTAGAGCGACAGCGAGTCGCTGATCTCCAGCTTGCTGTAGTCCTTCCACTTGTCGGGATAGCCGATCTTCACGATGAAGTTCGACAGCTTGTCCTTGGCCTGTGCCTTGGTCTCGCTGCCCATCCATGTGGCCTCGTCGATGCGCTGTCCGAGTGCCACCTGCAGGTTGTGCACCAGTTCGAGCACGCGCTTCTTGCTCGACTCGGGGAAGTATTTCTCGCAGTACATCTTGCCGATGGCATCACCCATCACGCTGTTCACCAGATTGGTGGCGCGCTTCCAGAGGGGGTCTTCCTGCAGCTTGCCGCTCATCACGCGGGAGAGTTCAAACGCGGCCTGACGGAAGTCGTCGCTCAGGCAAGAAGCCCCACTGCCGATGATACGCACCTCGGCATAGCTCTTCAGGTCGTCGAGCGACACCTCAGCCAGAATCTTCTCCACCTCATGCAGCGGCTCGGGCTGTCCCATGTCCACGCTGTCGAAGGCCGGGAATCCCATCACCCAGAACACGGTAGTCCAGTCGATGCCGGGGAACTGCCCGCAAAGCTCGTCGAACGACATCTTGTGGTAGTTGGCATCCACGTCGCGCAACTGTACCCTCGAATAGCTCTTCTCGGCGATGCGCTTCTCGATGGCGTAGACGGCCTCCGTTTTCTGCTTGGCCGTGGCCTCGTCGTAGCCCACAAGGGTAAACAGCGTGGTCATGTATTTCATGTAGGCATTGCGCACGGCTTGGGTCTGCGCATCGTCGTTCAGATAGTAGTCGCGGGTGCCCAGGCCGAGACCGCCCTGCCCGATGCCCACGATGTTGCGGTCGGCCTGACGCTGGTCAGCACCCACACCGAGGTCGAACATCATGGTCGACCCGCCACAACGGTCCAGTTCGGCTGTCGCACGCTGATATTCCTTACGGCTTTTCACGGCGCGGATCTTCTCCAGATTCTTCACGATGGGCTGGAAGCCCTCCTTGTCGCGGCGCACGGAATCCATCATCTGGTTGTAGAGCGTACCGATTTTCTGTCCCAGCGAACCTTTCTCCTGAGGCTTGGTCGCGAACTGCAGGATGAGTTCCTGTATCTGTTTCTGGTTTTGGTCGTGCAGGTCCATAAAGGCACCGTTGATTACCTGGTCGTCACGCAGCGGATGGTTTTTTATCCATGCTCCTGTGGCGTATTCCACGAAATTGTCACCGGGCTTCACCGCCGTGTTCATGTTTTCCTTTGCATAGCCGTGCACTTTCACGGGCTGTTGTGCGAAGGCCTTGTCGGCCTCAGCACCGCCTGCCAGCATCAATACGGTGCAGCAGGTTCCAAGAATCGTCTTTGACATCATGATTATACTTGTTTTTACGTATTTTTTCTTCCATTGCCGGAATTTCGTGGCAAAGGTACGAATAAGCGAGAGAAATACAAAAAGAAAACCCGTTTTCTTTTTTATTTCCGAGCGGGAGTATCTTCGAGGCGCAGCCTCAAAGGTCAAGAATAAGCGAGAGAAATGAAAAAGAAAACCCGTTTTCTTTTTCATTTCCGAGCGGGAGTATCTTCAATAATCTCTTGCCAACCAAGTGGCGAAGAAGTAATCGTATATCCTATAGGAGTCCGCTTCCTGTGTGATGATGTCGTTCTTCAAGAGTCCCTTGACGGCACTCTGTACGGAACTGGCCGACGGCAGGTTATACTTCCTGATGAAAGCGGAAGAGGTGACATTCCGGGCAATTCCCTCCCTGGCAATGGCTTGGAGTATGAGCTTTTGCTTGGGGGCGAGCCGGGTAAGGAGGTCTTTATAGCTGCCTTCTTGCGCCATGATGACGTTGTTCTCGGCTGTTTCCAGATGGGAGATGTCGCAAAGGTCGCCATTTCCTGTCAGGGCAAAAAGCTCGTTCATCATCATTTGCACAAACCAGGTGCAACCGTTGAATTGCCGATACACCGTTTCAATCAACTCACGGCGGATGTGTTTGCCACGCTCTTCAAACAGACGGGTTGCAAAGTCGGCATAGGTGTCCATCGGGATGGGGTCTAATCCCATGCTGATGGTACTCTGGTAAAAAGGTTTGGACGGAGAGTTGAACATATTGTTCATCAGATGTCGCTTGCTCCCTGCGAAGACAAATTGTGTCTGCTTGCATTGCTGAATCTTGGTGCGCAGCAAGGCCTCCACATTCTTTTCCTCATAATTGCCGATCTGCTGGAATTCGTCGATGGCGACAACGCAGGGTTTGTCGGCAGCTTCGAGGTAGGCGAATATTTCGTCCAGTGTAGTCTGTGGGGTTTGGATGTCGCCAAGACCGATGTCAAAGACCGGTTCTCCGGTCAAGGCATCCAACTTGAATCCCATCCTGAGGGACGCGATAACTTGGAAGAATCTTTCCGTCCACACCTTTCCTTTGGGTTTCAGCTCCTCATAAATGGCCTTGCCAAGAAGATAGACAAACTCCGTAAGGGAAGCGGTGGCGTAGATGTCAACAAAGAAGGTGTGGAAGTTTCGGGTCAGCTCTTCCTGATGGAAACAATGGTGAATCAGCCCGGTTTTACCCGTACGTCTTGGGGAGATCAATGCCACATGACGCCCATTCTCTATCTGTTTGGTCAAGAATGCAGTTTCTTCCTTACGGTCGCAAAAGTAGTCGGGAGATACATATCTTCCAACGACAAAGGGATTTGTTATGGCCATTTTTTCCATGCTTTATACCTCCTATATGTATGTGGTTTCCGAATTTTATTGCAAAGATAATAATTATATTTATAATAATCGGTCATTTCCCGTTTTTTTCGAGACTTTCTGGACTTTTGCAACTGCTGAAGTTAAAAAACATACAAATAAATTTGTTATTTCGAAAAAAACGCGTAAATTTGCAACCGATTCGGGGGAGAAATCCCGAAGAACAGATGCACAAGCTGATTTTTTCGCGTTTAACCAAAATGGCCTAGGAAACTATCTTTGGAATAGCTCGGATTAAGAAGCAAGGAAGGGCTTCCGGAAACGGAGTCCCCATGGACTACATCAAAAGCTGTGCTCGCGCCAAATGGCGTGGTTGCACTCTTATACAAGTAGTCAGGGGTTCCACATTTCCTAGGCCTGCCCCTAAGGTTAAGCGCATAAGAACGGCCACGCCATTCTTTGTGCTTATATTCGATTGGAACAACTAAAGAAAAATGAGCATGAAACAAGTAAGAACATTTTTTGCATTTCTTGCCGTCCCGTTGATGGCAACGGCACAAGTGGACTATTCCGTTGTGCAAGTGAATGAAGAATCGGGTGTCAATCTGACCAAGATGACCAGCGACAACGATTATGTGTGTATGCCCGAAGTCAGACGAAGCGGCAGTGGGGTCAACTGGTTCACGAACCGGATTCTGGACATTTCGGTAGACGGCAGCAAACTGGCCTATCTCTCGTTTCGCAGCAACAGTACGAACATCTTCATCAAGGATATTGACAAGCAAGGGGCATCCGTCCAAAGGACCAACCGTCAGTCAGTCCTCGACTTTTCTTATTCCCCGGACGGGAAATACATCTGTTTCTCTGTGGCCAATGGCACGAATACAAGTCAAATCTTTCAGACCAGCTCCACCAACGGTTATGTATGCCGCCAGATTACAAGTGGCAACAGGGATTATTCTCCGGTATTTTCCGCGGACATGAAGAATATCTTCTTTGCCCGGTTGGAAAATAACGGCTGCAACGTGTGGGGTTACAACATCGGCAACAACTTCCTCTCCAGTTACATGAAGGGGATGAATCCGTGTCCTGTCAGTGACAAGAACAGCATACTCTGTATGCGGTTCAGCACAGACGGACGTGGAGAAATTTGGCGAATCAACTACGAAACGGGAGTGGAAGAGTGTATTGTCAGCGACCCACAGCGCAGCTTTTCAACACCGCGTGTGTCGCCGGACGGCAGATGGATTTTGTTTGTGGGCAGTAATGCGCTGATGAACGGTGCGCAGCCTTATTACAACACGGATTTGTTTGCCTGTCGCGCGGACGGCACCCAACTGGTGCAATTGACCTATCATGCGGCCGATGACTTGAGTCCGGTGTGGAGCAGAGACGGCAAACATATCTATTTCGTGTCACAGCGTGGTTCTGCCACGGCGACCGCCAACGTGTGGCGCATGGACTTTGTATATTGAATCTCTCAATATTATAAATCAACATTATTAACAATTAAAAGAAAAAAATCATGAAGTGTATTAAGACCTTCGCAGTGACCGTCCTACTGACCGTCTCTGCCAGTGCATTTGCACAGTTTACGAACTCTGGAAGCGGCTCTTCCGCATCCCTGTCAGACCAAAAGGGCTGGAGCACCCTCTATGTGGAGTGGAATCCCAGCAGCCTCCGGCCAAGTCATGGCGACAGCAAGTCGATTACAGGCTTCTCCGCGGGTTACAATCATGCCACAAGTATCTCCAGTACTGTGCCTTTGTTCGTAGAGACTGGCGTAGGCGTGCAATACTCCTCCTACTCTCCGGAGTATTTCAGCGTTACCATGATCTCGGCCAAAGTACCTGTTGAGTTGCTTTACGCATGGCAACTTCCCAACAGCTCCGTCACTTTAATTCCTCACGCAGGACTCAATTTGCGTTTCAATGCCTTTGGCCAGCTGTCTGAGGATGACCATGAAGACAAATACAATATCTTTAGCAAGGACGATATGGGTAGTGAGGATGTCTGGAAGCGTTTCCAGATAGGATGGCAAATCGGCGTAAAGGCTCGCTTCAACAAAAGTTTCATGATAGGCGCATCCTATGGTACCGATTTTTCCGAGATTTGCGAGAAAGCTAAGATTGGCACTGCTTCCATTACACTCGGATATACTTTCTAAAAACGAATGGGCGATAAGGAAAAACCGTTTTTAGGGGTTTGCTGGCAGCTATGCTGCTGGCAGCCCCAACTCTCGCCCTCACATCCAGATAAAACCGATATGAAAAAGTTTATTTCCGTTTTGAGCCTTATTTTAGGCGTATTAATGACCACCGTACTTGTTGCCTGTGGTGATGATTCTGACCCGGCAAATGCAGGTGGGCAGGAAGTTTATGAATCTGGAGACTTTGATTTCTCTGCAAAAAATTCAGATGGAGTAACGCTTTACTATAATTATCTCAACACAGAAGAAGTTGAGGTAACCTATGCCTCGACTTATGACTCTTGGCCCGTGGGCTATGAGAATGTAAAACAGATTAGAATACCATCTGCTGTTACTACTAATGGGCGGACTCTCAAAGTCACCCGAATAGCAAAAGAGGCTTTTTTAAGTGGTACAGATTTGGACATTGTCAGCATACCGAATACCATTACATTTATTGGTGAAGGAGCTTTTGGAATTAAGTACAAAATTGACGAAAATGTAATAAATATTGTGGTTGCGGATATTGCGGCATGGTGCAAGATTGATTTTGATGGAGGTTGTCCGTTATATTGGAATAATCTTTACAGCAGTGAAAACGCTATAGTCCACAATTTGGAAATACCGTATGGGGTTACATCAATACCAGATGGCGCCTTTCAAGGATGCCTTAGCATTACTTCCGTTTCCCTGCCGAACACTGTAGTAAGCATTGGAGATGGTGCTTTCGCGTGGTGCTCCAGTCTGGCCTCGATAACAATAGGCAACAGTGTGACATCCATTGGAGGAATGGCTTTCTATGGTTGCGACAATCTGACCTCGGTGACGATTCCCAACTCCGTGAAAAAAATCGGGTCGAATGCTTTCTATTATACAGAAAGTCTTACTTCGGTTGTTTCACAAATAGTTGAGCCATATGCCATCTCCGGGGCTTTTTCCGATAAAACTTGTAAAAACGCAACGCTTTATGTTCCTAAAGGAACTCTGTCAAAATACAAAAAAACAGATGGGTGGAAAGATTTCTTATTTATTGAAGAGTATGAGTGATGCAATATTGTAAATTCGACATAGCCCTTTGTCAATAAGGGCTTCCCACAAAATGAGCCCACTTTTCAATATGAACCGCCAACCATGAAGCCGTTGGCATGACAGACAAACAGACATGAAGAGGACGAACATGATTTTGTTGGCGGCCATGGGGCTGTGCATGGTTGGCATCAAGGCGCACGCTTACGACATCGCAGTGCCAAATACCGACGGCGTGACAACGATTGGAAGTGGTGCTTTCTCTGGTTGCTCTATCAGTGGCAATAACATGATGGCAGAAGAACTTACAGATAGCATACCGGTTGCTAATCAGTCACATCAATATTCGAAGGAAACAAACAAATTAGACAAAATATATTCATCACGACTATATCAGATGACTTATGTCGGTGTCCCCTTGGTTGCAGTTGGTATCATAGTAAAAAGTGAGGATGACCATTTCAGAAGTCTTCGCAATGACTATATGCCTAAGTTCCGCAACCAGACCGACGATTATATGCAGTTTACACCGGCTGCCGTCATGCTCGGACTGAAGGTGGCTGGAGTGGAAGGACGTAGTTCTTGGAGCAGGATGCTGGCGTCTGACGCATTTGCAGCAATGCTTATGGGTGGTGTTGTGAACACGCTAAAAATGACGGCGCACGTTACACGCCCGGACGGTTCCAACAACCACTCCTTTCCTTCCGGCCATACGGCAACAGCCTTCATGACAGCCACCATGCTGTCAAAGGAATACGGACACAAAAGCCCTTGGATAAGTATAGGTGCCTATACCACGGCTACCGCAACAGGACTTATGCGTATGGCCAACAACAAGCATTGGCTGAGCGATGTACTGACAGGTGCAGGGATAGGAATACTTACTACAGAAATGGGCTATTGGATTGCTGATTTGATATTCAAGGATAAAGGCATCAATCATTCGGCTGTGTCTGAATTCAAGTCGGATGGCAGAATGGACAATCCGTCGTTCGCAAGTCTGTATGTGGGACTTAACGTTCCTCTCTGCAAGTATGACATTGACGAAAACAACACTTTCCATATCTCCTCTGGTTCTTCCGCAGGATTGGAAGGTGCCTATTTCTTTAATCCACACATCGGCATTGGAGGACGGTTCACGGTGTCGAACACGGCATTGATAGTCAATGGTGAAAAGGTAGAAGAAAATTCATTTGACGCTGTTTCCTTATGTGGTGGCAGCTATTTCTCATATCCGTTGTCACGGCGATGGTTGATTGGCAGTAAACTTCTCTGTGGCTTTGTGCATTATCCACGTTTGGAACTTTCCAATGTTACCGTCGGTACAAGAAACGGAGTATGCTTTGGTAGCGGACTGTCCTGTACCTTTAGAGCCGGCAGCAATTATGGTATAAGATTCTTCGTTGATTACAATCTGCAACCGTCGCACAACAAGGCAAGCAGAGAATGGATGAACACATTGGAATGTGGGGTATCTTTTGCTTTGCTTTTATAAAATTGTGGATTCGGTTGAAACGACCCCATCCAATCCCTATTTTTTGTGAGGTGATACACCGACACGATGGAGAAGATGCTCCGCCGACTGGAGCAGGACCTCCACGACTTGGAGCACCGTTCCCTGTGGCAGGACTTGAAGGTGTTGGTGCTCACGGTCTGCAAGGTCTTTCCCTCGCCTTAGCCAAGCTCTACCCAAGCCCAAAAGAGCACTTCGGGTATGGCAAGGAGCAGAGTGCTTGCTTTCTGGTTGCTTTCTGATACGATGCTAAACGTGCTCTAAGGGGTGTGGTTTCTATATGTTCTCCTTCAACACCAAGTCCATTTACTTCTCCTCATTAATATAGCTTGTGACTTGTTGCTCCAATAATGGCAAATCATTGGCTTTTGTCTCTATTTCGTTTTCTCATAAACTAAGTGTAATAATCGCTTTTATCTATTCGCAAGTACCTGCATATAGTCTGTCTATTGGAAAAATCAAATCCCAATTCTTTCCCCACACGACATTCCCGAACTCAATCTTGAACTTCTTGAATTTTTTTTCGTTCAAGTAGGAGTCATACTGAGGATGTGGATGCTTTCGGATGAATGCACCAACATCTATAGTTTTTGTTACGCCGTCAGAAAACTCTAATTTTACACAGAGTGGCGCAACGTATTTAGCGGAAACAATACTTAAATTCATAATTTCTTCGTAAATATCTTTGGCATAAGTCTTTCTTAATTATATTGCAAAGATATGGTTTTTAGTTGAAAGTTCCAAATATTTTAGTATTTTTGCACTTGAAAGCATAAAATTCATGTCCAATTCATGGTTCATTTATGGAAATTCATGTTTTATCTTTTAACACGAATGGTCATGAATTGACCACGAATTGTTCATGAATTAAAGTTCGGCAGAGAAAAGGCTAAAGAACCAAAAAATTGGCGCTTCCAGCCCCCCATCCGTTCCCCTAGGAAAAAACATCAATTTACCTGGGAAAAAACATCGATTCTCCCAGGAAAAACGATGAATTTTCCCGGGGGAATCGATTAATTGCCCTTAGGGAGCCCAAAATAGACCCCAAAACACATGAAATACAACGTGTGGCTAAAGCATAAAGTAAGCATTTTGTTCTGTGTTGCGCCATCGGTCACAGGGCAACACTTGCAACAGTAGGCACACTGAATAGAGAAGGGGGCTAAAAACCGCCACTCGAGTGAATCGATCGATTCACTCGAGTGATTTGATCATTTCACTCGAGTGAAACGATTTCAGGGGTCGAGTGGTGCGTTAGAAGTTCGCAGAGGAAAAGCGAGCTTTCTCTGCATTCGCTGCTCCAAAATTTGGTATTTCTCTCGGTTAATCGTACCTCTGGCCTGCGGCCGAAGGTACTCACGCTCGGAAATGTGAAAAGAAAAACAAGTTTTTCTTTTGCATTTCGCTCGCTTAATCGTACCTTTGCACGCGGAAAAAACACAGAGACATGAATATAGGACCACAAATCATTGTATCGACGCAAGAAGCGGTGGCATCGATCTACGGACAACAGGTGCCCGAAAAGATGATACAGCTGCAGAACACCCGCAGCGAGTTTGAGGGCAATCTGACCCTCGTCGTATTCCCCTTCCTCAAGATTTCGAAGAAGAGCCCGGAACAGACCGCGCAGGACATCGGACAGTATCTGACCGACCATTGCGAGGCCGTGGCCGGCTACAACGTGGTGAAGGGATTCCTCAATCTGGTCGTTGCACCGGCAGCGTGGCTCGCCCTGCTCAACGACATCGATGCCGACGAACACTACGGTGAACGTCAGGCCACGGACGACAGTCCGCTGGTCATGATAGAATACTCTTCACCCAACACCAACAAACCGCTCCATCTGGGTCATGTGCGCAACAACCTGTTGGGATGGTCGCTGGCACAGATCATGCAGGCCAACGGCAACCGCGTCGTCAAGACCAACATCGTCAACGACCGCGGTATACACATCTGCAAGTCGATGTTGGCCTGGCAGAAATGGGGCAACGGCGAGACACCGGAGAGCAGCGGCAAGAAGGGAGACCACCTCATCGGCGACTACTACGTGGCCTTCGACAAGCACTATCGCGAAGAGGTCAAGCAGCTTGTGGAGGGCGGCATGGACGAGGAACAGGCCAAGCAGGAGGCTCCGCTCATCAAGGAGGCTCACGGGATGCTCGTGAAATGGGAGCAGGGCGACCCCGAGGTGCGCGCCCTGTGGAAGAAGATGAACAGTTGGGTGTACGCCGGATTCGACGAGACATACCGGAAACTGGGCGTGTCGTTCGACAAGATATATTATGAGTCGGAGACCTATCTCAAAGGCAAGGCCAAGGTAGAGGAGGGACTGGCAAAGGGCCTCTTCGAGCGCCATGCCGACAACTCCGTGTGGGCCGACCTCACCAGCGAGGGTCTCGACCAGAAGCTCCTGCTGCGCTCCGACGGCACCAGCGTCTACATGACCCAAGACATCGGCACCGCCGAGATGCGCTTTCAGGACTATCCCATCGACAAGATGATTTATGTGGTGGGCAATGAGCAGAACTACCACTTCCAGGTGCTCTCCATCCTGCTCGACCGCCTCGGCTTCAAGTGGGGCAAGGAACTCGTGCATTTCTCCTATGGCATGGTGGAACTGCCCAACGGCAAGATGAAGAGCCGCGAGGGCACCGTGGTCGATGCGGATGACCTCATGGCCCTCATGGTCAGCGATGCCCGGAAGACCAGCGAGGAACTGGGTAAGTTCGACGACATGAGCGAGGAGGAACGCGACGGGATTGCACGTATCGTGGGTATGGGCGCACTGAAATACTTCATCCTCAAGGTGGACGCACGCAAGAACATGCTCTTCAACCCCGAAGAGTCCATTGACTTCAACGGCAACACCGGCCCCTTCATCCAATACACCTACGCCCGCATCCGCAGCATCCTGCGCAAGGCCGGCGAAACGGCCATCGGCGGTGCTCCGCTCGATGCCCCCCTGGCCGACAAGGAGACGGAACTCATCCAGAAGATGAGCGAGTACGGGGCGGCTGTGGAACAGGCCGGAAAGGACTACAGTCCCAGCGGCATTGCCAACTACTGCTACGAGCTGACCAAGGTGTTCAACCAGTTCTACCACGACTACAGCATCCTCAACGAGCCGGACGGACAGAAGCGGCTCGTCCGCCTGGTCATCGCACGCAACGTGGCGAAGATCATCCGCAACGGCATGGCACTGCTGGGCATCGAGGTTCCCGAACGGATGTAAACCATGCAGAACCCTCCCGACTACCGACACGACACGGTGCTGCCGCTGCCCATGGAGGTGACGGCGGATGCCTGGGCGGTGGATGCCGCCTGCTCCGGCAATCCCGGCCCCATGGAATATCAGGCCATCGACCTTGCCACGGGGGCGCGCGTGTTCCATTTCGGTCCGGTGAAGGGCACCAACAACATCGGCGAGTTCCTGGCCATCGTCCACGCATTGGCACTCCTGCAACAGACGGGACAGACGGAAAAAACCGTTTACAGCGACTCGTACAATGCCATCCTCTGGGTCAAGAAGCGGCAGTGCAAGACCAAGCTCGAACGCACCCCACAGACCGAGCCCCTCTACCAGATTATACGGCGCGCCGAGCGATGGCTCCACACGCATACCTGGACCAATCCCGTCGTCAAGTGGGAAACCGGAAAATGGGGCGAGGTGCCTGCCGACTTCGGCCGCAAATAGACCACAATCCTCATGCAACAACAGAACAGTAACCGCTTTATGGACAACAGATACGCACTCTTCTTCGATGTCGACGGCACCCTCGTGAGCTTCAAGACGCACCAGATTCCGCCCTCCACCATCCTGGCCCTCACCCAGGCCAAGGCCAACGGGGCACGCATCTACATCTCCACAGGGCGGCCTTCCTATATCCTCAACAACTTGGAGGCCATCGAGCACCTCATCGACGGTTATATCACCACCAACGGAGCCCACTGCTTCGTGGGCGACCGCACGGTGCGTCGTGTGCCCATCGAGGCGGCCGACGTGGAACGGGTGCTCGACGACTGCCGGCGCTACGACCATGCCTGCATCGTCTGCGTGGAGTCGCGCATGGTGGTGTTCAACAGCAAGGAGTGTGTCAGCCGCATCTTCGAACACGACTTGGCCGTCACCAATATCGACCACCAGACGCCGCTTGACGTGGCTCTGCAGGAACCGGTCTATCAGTTGTCCGTATTCTTCGACGCAGCGCATGAGGCACAGCTGATGCCGCAGTTGCCCCACTGCGTGTCCGGGCGGTGGCATCCGGAGTTTACCGACATCACGAACCGCGATGCCGACAAGGGGCAGGGACTTCTGGCCATGGCCCAGGCGGAAGGCATCGACCTCGCCCATACCATTGCTTTCGGCGACGGCGGCAACGACATGAGCATCATCCGGCAGGCCGACATCGGCATTGCTATGGGCAACGCCATTCCCGAACTGAAAGCCGCCGCCACCTACACCACGACGAGTGTAGACGACGACGGCATCCTGTTGGCGCTGCGCCATTATGGGGTCATCTGACCGTTACTTTTCCTTTTCTTCTTTCAGACGCGGTGCGCACCGACGATAGATGGTCAGTGTGTTGTCGCCGTACAGCCGGTGGCTGACCACGGCGACAGCGGCAGGCAACTGGGGCGCACGGGTGCCGTCGCCCACGGTCACCGGCGACTGTTCCATGCGGATTTCGTCCCACAGACCGGCCTCGATAAAACTCTCCAGTGTCTTTCTGCCACCCTCCACGATGAGCGACTGGATGCCCTGCTGGTGCAGGTCGTCAATCAACTGGCGCAAGGGACGGGAACGGGTCAGCACAATGCGCTTGGGCGACGGCCCGCTCCAATAGCGCACATTGAGTGCGGGATGGTCGCGCTCAGCCGTGGTGTGCCCCACCAGTATGGCCATCTCCTCGGCACGCAACCGGTGGGAGAGCATCTGGGTCTGTGCATTGGAAATCATCGTGGGACGACAGTGGTCGTCGATGAAACCGTCGGCGGTCTGTGCCCACTTCAGGATGATATAGGGACGGTGCTCCGCGTGGAAGGTGAAGAAGCGGCGGTTCAGCCACCGGCACTCCTCCTCCAGCAGTCCGACATCCACACGGATGCCTGCCTCGCGCAACTTCCGGATGCCGCGCCCCTGCACCTCGGCAAAGGGGTCGACGACACCCACCACCACGCGCTGCACGCCCTTGCTGACAATGAGGTCGGCGCAAGGCGGTGTCTTGCCCCAGTGGGAACAGGGTTCAAGGGACACGTAGAGGGTGGACTGCGGCAGCAGCCCCTCATCCTCCGGGCGCACCGAAGCAAAGGCGTTGACCTCGGCGTGTCCCTGTCCGCAGCGCACATGATAGCCTTCACCGATAATCCGGCCATCGGCCACGATTACCGCCCCCACCATCGGGTTGGGGCGTGCCGACAGCAGTCCGTTCCCGGCCAACTGGATGCAGCGGCGCATATACCGCACATCGTCGGCTGTCCAGACGGTTGGGTTCTTGTCGTTCTCCATATTTCGCTCCTTATTCTAATAGGGCCAGTGCCCGGTTCTCGGCTTCTTCCATGATTTCCCGTTCGCCCGGCCCTTTGTCGTTGATGCCGCAGAGGTGGAGGATGCCGTGGATGATGACGCGGTGCAACTCCTCGTCGTAGTCCTTGTGGAAGAGTTCGGCGTTGCTCTTCACGGTGTCGAGCGAGATGACGAGGTCGCCGCTGATGGTGTCGTCCTCGTCATAGTCGAAGGTGATGATGTCGGTGTAATAGTCGTGGTGCAGGTACTCGCGGTTCACCTCCAGTATCTTCTCGTCGTCGCAGAAAAGATACCCGACCTCCCCGACGCGGCGACCATAGGAGGCGGCCACCTTGCGGATCCATGCCGTTGTCTCGCGGCGTTTGATGTTCGGGAACTTCACGTTCTCCGCATGATAGGTAATCATAATGTGTCGTTGTTGTTTTCGTTGTTCCGGCGGTCTTGTTTCTCCGATGTCCGCGGCTGCGGCAGATAAGGCGACACGTCTGCACCGAAGTGGCGCAGCTCGCGCACCATGGTCGACGAGACGCTGGCCAGTTGTGGTTCGCTGTAGAGCAGAATCGTTTCCACGCCACCGATCTGCCGGTTGATGTCGGCCTGCTCGCGCTCGTACTCGAAGTCTTTCACCGACCGCACCCCCTTGACGATATACCGGGCCTGTTCCTGCCGGGCGAAGTCTACCGCCAGTCCATAGTAGGGTTTCACCACGATGCGGCGGTCGTCGGCATAGAGCGCGGCAATGGCTTTCATGCGTTCCTCGGCGGGTTGCATATAGGGTTTGCCCACGTGGTCGCCCACCACCCCGATGACGAGGCGGTCGAAGAGACCGACACTGCGGCGGACGATGCTGTCGTGGCCGATGGTAAAGGGGTCGAAGCTCCCTACGAATATTCCTGTCTTCATGGTATTCATTCGTCAAAGAGTTGCGGTTCCATGATGTTCCCGTTGTACGGATTGCGCCCGAAATGCTTGTACGCCAGTTCGGTGACCATGCGGCCGCGCGGTGTCCGCTTGATGAAGCCCTCCATGATCAGGAAAGGCTCATAGACCTCCTCCACCGTTCCCGCATCTTCACCGATGGCCGTGGCGATGGTGGTGATGCCGACGGGACCTCCCCGGAACTTGTCGATGATGGTCAGCAGCAGGCGGTTGTCCACCTCGTCAAGACCATACTGGTCGATGTTCAGAGCCGTCAGTGCCACCTGCGTGATGCTGGTGTCGATGCGTCCGCTGCCGCGCACCTGGGCAAAGTCGCGCACGCGGCGCAGCAGGGCGTTGGCGATACGTGGCGTACCCCGCGATCGTCCGGCAATCTCCCCGGCAGCATCCGCGGTGATGGGTACGCCGAGAATGGCTGCCGACCGGGTGATGATGTGCTGCAGGGTCTCGGGCTGGTAGTACTGCAGGTGCATATTGATGCCGAAACGGGCGCGCAGCGGAGCCGTCAGCAGACCACTGCGGGTGGTGGCTCCCACGAGGGTGAAGGGGTTGAGGTCTATCTGGATGGACCGGGCCGACGGCCCCTTGTCAATCATGATGTCGATGCGGTAGTCCTCCATGGCCGAGTACAGGTATTCCTCCACCACGGGCGAGAGACGGTGGATCTCATCGATGAAAAGCACATCGTTCTTCTCCAGTGAGGTCAGGATGCCGGCCAGGTCGCCCGGTTTGTCAAGCACCGGGCCGCTGGTAATCTTGAACCCCACACCCAGTTCGTTGGCGATGATGTTGGAGAGCGTGGTCTTTCCCAGTCCCGGAGGGCCGTGCAGCAGGGTGTGGTCGAGCGGTTCGCCCCGGTACTTGGCCGCCTCCACAAACACGCGGAGGTTGTCCACCACCTGTTTCTGTCCGCAGAAATCGTCGAACGCCAGGGGTCTGAGGGCATTCTCGTAGTCTTTTTCCGATGCCGACAGTTGCTCCCGGCGTATATCGAAATCTTCGTCCATCATGGTTTTCTTTTGCTTTTGGTGCAAAGTTACTCATTATTTTTGTAATTTTGCAAAGTGAACCGTAAAATATCATCCCAACACCCCCGACACTTGATGCCCGCAGAGTCAACCAGCAAGTGCAAGTTGTCTGCAAAGTTACGAATAATGTTTGAA
>CAVJNH010000040.1:0-23656 GCA_963651005.1 Oscillibacter sp. MSJ-31 | reverse complement strand
CGGATGCAAAGGTACGGCTTTTTACCGAAACTGCAAACTTTTCCAAAAGAAAATTTAGTATTTTAACTGTTTTTATGATTTTCTTCCCAGATAGCCATCCGTTCTTCCAGTTGGTCATACTGGTGGTCTTCTATAAAAGAGGTGCAGATGCGCAGTCCTTCCTGACTGGAGCCTGTGGTGACAAGACAGATGGCCGACACACCGTAGCTCATCAATTCATAGGCCAGTTGTCCGCTGCTCATGTTCCTGTAGCCGATGGTGAAATAGAATCCGTCGGCCACCGGTTCGTTCAGGTCCTTGTCGTAGACGATATGGAAACCGTGACGGAGGAAGATTTCCTTGAGCCGGTGTGCCCGGCGGCCATAGACACTGACTTCGCTGCGGAAATCGTATTCCCCGTTGGAAGCAGCCCGGAGCATGGCAGCCATGGCATATTGTGCAGAATGGCTCGTACCCGACGACAAGGCATAGAGCATACGTGTCGAGAACACCGGGCCGAACGCCAGTCCGGCATAGCGACGGTCCAGATTATCATAATGACGGTGGAACAACTTGTCGGAGATACAGGTCACCCCGATACGCTCGCCCGCATAGCTGAACGCCTTTGAGCCACTGATCAGCAAGATGTAATGATCCGTATAGCGTCCCACGGTCGGCTGGTAAGGCGGTTGGAACGGCGTACTCAGGTCGCGCCGGAAATCCATGGCGAAATAGGCCAAGTCTTCCATGACGATGGCATCATACTGCGTAGCCAGCCGGCCAATGGTCTGCAGTTCGTCTTCGTTGAGACAGATCCATGAAGGATTGTTGGGGTTCGAATAGACGATGGCACAGATATTCCCTTGCTCCAGATAGGTTTCAAGTTTGGGTCCCAGTCGTTCACCGCGGTAGTCGTAGACATCAAACGTTTCGTATTTCACGCCCATCACCTGCAACTGCATTTTCTGTACGGGGAATCCCGGGTCGATGAACAGCACCGTATCCTTCCGTCGGTCGGTCTGCGAACACGTCAGGAACGAGGCGAAGGTGCCCTGCATGGATCCGCATACGGGCACACACCCCTCCGGTGCCACGTCGATGCCGACAAACGCCTTGACGAAGCGCGACGCTTCCTGTTTCAGTTCCGGCAGTCCCTGGATGTCGGGATAGAGATTGGCAATTCCCTTACGGAGCGCGTCCACCTGGGCCTCCACCCCGACTTTCGCTGCCGGCAGTCCAGGGATGCCCATTTCCATCTTGATGAACTCCACGCCCGACTGTTTCTCGGCCCGCGAAGCCACGAGTTTCACCTCGCGTATGGTCGCCTTTGCAAAATCGCTGATGCCCAATTCGGAAACCAGTGTACTAATGAGTTGTGGGTCTATCGGTGTCTGTTTCATTTCTGATGCTCCTTTCCTATGGCCAGAGCCTTGACATTGGCCGCCACGACAGCCTCGCCTTTTCTGGCAAATACCCGTTGTATGGCAGCCTCCAGTTTGTCGTATTCTATATGCAGTGCCTTTTGTGCAGCTCCCAGCAGAATCATATTGGCCGATCGGGGCACGCCGTTGTCCTTGGCCAACTGCTCGATGTCCAGCATAATCACATGCGGCAGAGCTTTGAGGTCGCGCTCGACCACCGCCATGTCGGGGTAATTCGGGATGTTGACAAAGGGTGAAGCGGACGTAATAATCCACCCTTCCGCATGAAGGAAAGGCAGGTAGCGCAGCGCCTCCATCGGCTCCATGGAGATGATGACATCGGCCCCACCCTTTGCAATGAGGTCACTGGCAATCGGCTTGTCCGAGATGCGGAGGTTGGACTGCACGTCCCCACCCCGTTGCGACATACCGTGCACTTCCGCCTGCTTGATGAGTAAGTTTTCGTTCATTGCGGCTTCCCCGATGACGGTGGCAATGGAGAGGATGCCTTGCCCCCCCACACCGCATAGTATAATGTCTGTTTTCATCTTGTTCGTCTTTTTGCGTTATATGGAATCTATTTCCGACCTTCCTTTTTCTGTTTCAAGTGCCGTTGCAGCGTTTGCATACATTCCCGTCGCGGGATGATGACACTCGGACCGTGGTAGTTGATCTCGTCGCGGATGGTCTGCGTAATCTCGTCCATGTTCTTCGGCAGCGGCACCACCACTTTCAGGTGTTCCTCGTCCAGTCCCAGTCCGCGGCAGATGGCCTCAAACTTGTTCGTACCGGCCGAATCCTGTCCTCCCGTCATGGCGGTGGTCAGGTTGTCGCTGATAATCACCGTGATGTCAGCGTGCTCGTTGATGGCATCCAACAATCCCGTCATTCCGGAGTGCGTGAAGGTGGAGTCACCGATGACGGCGACGGCAGGCCACTGTCCGGCATCCGCAGCCCCCTTGGCCATCGTGATGGAAGCCCCCATGTCAACACAGGAGTGGATGGCCTTGTAAGGCGGCAGGAATCCCAGCGTATAGCATCCGATGTCCCCGAACACACGGGCATGGGGATAGTCTGCCAACACCTGGTTGAGGGCTGTATAGACATCGCGGTGGCCGCACCCCTGACAGAGTGCAGGCGGACGCGGCACCACATCCTCACAAATCCCGTAGCTCTCGCCGCCCGCAATGCCCAGTGTCTTCTTGACAATATCGGGATTCAGCTCACCCGTGCGCGGCAGTTCCCCGGTCAGCCGTCCCTTGACCACGGTGTCCCCCGGCATCACGCCGCGCACCATCTCCTCGACGAAGGGCTGCCCTTCCTCGGCAATCAGCACGCTGTCACATTCGTGGGTCATCCGCCGCACCAATGCTTTGGGCAGCGGATAGTGGCTGATTTTCAGGACAGGATAAGGACAGCCGTCCGGGAAGCACTCCATCAGGTAGTTATAGGCAATGCCTGTGGCAATGATGCCCAAAGAATGGTTCGCCGCCTCCTTATATATATTATGTGTACTGTGTTCCGCAATCTCCTCCAGTTGGGCCTGCTGTGCAGTGACGACCGCGTTGCGTTTCCGGGCAAAGGCCGGCAGGAGCACCCAGTTGGAGGGCTGTGCGTCGTAGTTCAGTGCGTTCTGTGGCCGGGGTGCATCCTTCACCACGACGACCGCCCGCGAGTGAGCCATGCGTGTCGTGACGCGCAGGAGCACGGGCAGGTGTTGCTCTTCGGAGAGGTCGAAGGCCTCCTCCATCATGTCATAGGCTTCCTGCTGACTGGATGGTTCCAGTGTGGGCACCATGGCAAACTTGCCATAGAAGCGGCTGTCCTGTTCGTCCTGCGAGGAGTGCATGGACGGGTCGTCCGCCACCAGCACCACCAGTCCGCCGTTCGTTCCCGTCATTCCGGCGTTGACGAACGGGTCGGCGCAGACGTTCAGTCCCACGTGTTTCATGCAGACCAAAGCCCTTTTCCCCATGAACGACATACCCAGTGCCGCCTCCATGGCCGTTTTCTCGTTGGTGGACCATCGGCTGTGGATGCCGCGCTCCCGGGCGAGTGACGATCCTTGGATGTATTCGGTGATTTCCGTTGACGGTGTGCCGGGATAGGCATACACGCCACTCAGTCCGGCATCCAGTGCCCCCTGTGCGATGGCCTCGTCTCCTAACAATAGTTTCTTCATGTGCTTCTATCTTTTAGTTATTGTCCTTTTTCCATTGTTTCCTCAGAAGGGCATCGGCCCGTCCAGCTCTCCATAGCCGAACGGCGACTCCGCCGCTTCGTTCCGCGCCGCCCCGTTCAGCTTGCTGCCGAGGATTTCCCCACCGCCGCTGTCGCCGGAGTTCAGCCGACTGTCTTCCGGATTCTCAAACCGCGTGAATTCTCCCCGGAAGTTCAGCAGCACGTCGCCCGTCGCACCCTTACGGTGCTTGGCAATGATGATCTGCGCCATGCCTCTGAGGTCGCGTCCGTGGTCGTCCTGATAGATGTGGTAGTACTCCGGCCGGTGGACAAAGAGCACCATGTCGGCATCCTGTTCTATGGCTCCCGATTCGCGCAGGTCCGACAGTTGCGGACGCTTCCCCTCATTGCCCTCGCGACTTTCCACACCACGGTTCAGTTGCGACAGGGCGATAATCGGGATGTCGAGTTCCTTGGCCAGTCCTTTGAGCGACCGGCTGATGGTCGACACCTCTTCCTGTCTGGACGAGAAGCGCATACCCTGCGCATTCATCAGCTGCAGGTAGTCGATCATGATGATTTTCACGCCGTGTTCCCGGACCAGTCGCCGTGCCTTGGTGCGCAGTTCGAACACCGAGAGCCCCGGCGTGTCGTCGACGTAGAGCGGAGCACCCAGCAGGTTGTTGAGCCGTTTGTCGAGCCTGTCCCACTCGTCGGGGTGCAGTTGTCCGTTCAATATTTTCGAACCCTGTATCTCGCAGACGTTCGAGATCAGCCGGTTGACCAGTTGCGTATTGCTCATTTCGAGCGAGAAGAACGCCATCGGCACCCGGTGGTCTGCCGCGATGTTCTTGGCCATGGAGAGGGCGAACGAGGTCTTGCCCATGGCCGGTCGTCCGGCCACGATGATCAGGTCGGAAGCCTGCCATCCGCTGGTGATGTCGTCGAGCTTGTAATAGCCCGTAGAGACTCCCGTCAGTCCGTCCTTGTTGGCCGCCGCCTTCTGTATGACCTCCACGGCATTCTTGATGACGGGGTCAATCTGCGTGTAGTCCTTCTTCATGTTCTTCTGCGAAAGCTCGAAGAGCGAGCCCTCCGCTTCCTGCATGAGGTCGTCCACGTCGGTCGTGTCGTCGAAGGCTTTGGTCTGAATGCCACTGGCGTAGGAGATGAGTTGCCGGGCCAGTGCCTTCTGCGCGATGATGCGGGCGTGGTACTCGATACTGGCCGACGACGACACGCGCGACGACAGTTCCGTGATGTAGCCCGGTCCGCCGACATCCTCCAGGTCGCCCTGGTGTGCCAACTGTTCGGTGACAGTCCATACATCCACCGGTTTCTCCCGCAGTTCCAGGTCCCGTATGGCCGTATAGATTTTCTGGTGGCGAGGCTCGTAGAAACTCTCCGGGTACAGCATCTCGCAGACGACGGTGTAGGCATCCTTGTCTATCATCAGTGCGCCCAGCACCGTCTTCTCGATTTCCGTGGCCTGCGGCTGCACGTGTACGAAGCTATTGTCTGTGGCCGGTTTCCGTGTAGTCCGGCGCGGGGATTTGTTTTCTGGCATCTTTTCGTTTTTGTTCCTGTTACAGTGCTTCACATTCCTTCACCCACAGGGCGTTGGCTGCATCGCTGGCCATGCGCCAGTCGCCGCGTGGCGAGAGGCTGACGCTGCCCACCTTGGGGCCGTCCGGCAGACAGGATCGTTTGAACTGTTGGTTGAAGAAGCGGCGGCAGAACGTGGCCAGCCATTTCTTGATGGTTTCCCTGCTGTACTGTTCCCCGAAGGCGCGTTCTGCCAGCAGCATGATTTTCTGCGGCCGGAATCCGAACCGCAGGAAATAGTAGAGGAAGAAGTCGTGCAGCTCATACGGCCCGACGAGGTCTTCCGTCTTCTGTCCGATCTGCCCCCGGCTGTCGGCCGGGGTCAGTTCCGGCGAGATGGGCGTGTCGATGATGTCGGCCAGCGTGGCCCGCTGCGCCTCGAACTGCGGCAGTCCGGCCATGTAGCGGATGAGGTACTGTATGAGGGTCTTCGGCACGCCGGCGTTGACCCCGTACATCGACATGTGGTCGCCGTTGTAGGTGGCCCATCCGAGCGCCAGCTCCGAGAGGTCTCCCGTGCCCACGACGAGGGCGTTTTCCTTGTTGGCCAGATCCATGAGAATCTGGGTCCGTTCGCGTGCCTGTGCGTTCTCGTAGGTGACATCGTGGATGTTGCCGTCCTGGCCGATGTCCTCGAAATGCTGGCGGACGGCCTTGGCGATGCTGATTTCCTCCTGTCTGACGCCCAGTGTCTGCATCAGTGCGACGGCGTTGTCGTGTGTGCGGTCTGTCGTGCCGAAGCCGGGCATGGTGACCCCGACGATGCCTTCCCTGTCGTAGCCGAGCAGTCCGAAAGTGCGCACGCAGACGAGCAGTGCCAGCGTGGAGTCGAGTCCGCCGCTGATGCCGATTACGACCTTCTTGCAGCCGGTGTGCACCAGGCGTTTGGCCAGTCCTGCCGACTGGATGCTGAGGATTTCCTCGCAGCTCTCTTCCATGTCGCCCTCAGCCGGCGTGAACGGGTGCGGGTCTACAGGGCGCGAGAGGGTGAACTCCACAGGCTCCGTGTCCTTGCACTCCACCACACGCGCCGCAGCCGTGCGCTGTGCGTTGACAAACGTGGTGTTGTCCATGCGGTCGGTGCGCAACCGCTCCACGTCAATCTGCGCCGTCTGCATCTGCGGCTGCAGCGAGAAGCGCTGACCCTCGGCCAGCAGGTGTCCGTTCTCGAATATCATGGCATTGCCGCCGTACACCACATCCTGCGTGGACTCGCCGAATCCCGCCGAGGCGTAGACGTATCCGCTGATGGTCCGTGCGCTCTGCTGCGTCAGCAGTTGGCGGAGGTAGCGGTGCTTGCCGAGCAGTTCGTTGCTGGCCGAGCAGTTGAAGATGATGTCGGCTCCGGCCAGGGTGAGGTTGTTGCTCGGCGGCACGGGAGCCCAGACATCCTCGCAGATTTCCACGCCGAACTTCACGCCGTCGGCGGTCTGGAATACGGTGGGTTGCGGCGACAGGAGCACCGGCGACCCGGCCAGATAGACCTCCGTTGCATGGAGGTCCTGTGCCGAGGCGAACCACCGTTTCTCGTAGAACTCGTTGTAGTTGGGCAGGTACGTCTTGGCCACGATGCCGAGCACCGTCCCTTTCTGGATGACGGCGGCGCAGTTGAGCAGCAGTCCGCCGGCCTGCACGGGCAGTCCCACGATGCAGACGATGCTCCGCTGCCGGATGAAGTCCAGCAGCGTCATGAGGCCCTCCTCGGCCTGCGTCAGCAGCAGTTGCTGGCGGAACAGGTCCTGACAGGTGTAGCCCGTGAGGCACAGCTCAGGCAGGCAGAGGATTTCCACTCCCCTACTCTCGGCCTCGTCGATGACCTTCTCTATTTCCTGCACGTTGTACTCGGTGTCTGCCACTCTCACGGCAGGAACGGCCGCAGCCACGTTAACAAATCCGTATTTCATATCTCTGCGCTTTTAGTCTTTATCCTGTGGTGTGCTCCGCCTTTCATGGGATGAGCAGCGACGAGTCGCCGTAGCTCAGGAAGCGGAAGCCGTGCCCCAGTGCGTAGTCGTAGATGCGCCTCCAGTCGCCCTTGACGAAGGCACTGACCAGCAGGAGCAATGTGCTCTGCGGCTGGTGGAAGTTGGTGATGAGCATCTTCACTATCTTGTATTCGTAGCCGGGCACGATGATGATCTGTGTCGAGGCGTGGAGCGTCGTCCGGTGGTTCCGGTCGAGCCACGCGATGAGGTTCTCCAGTGCCTGCTGCGCGGACAGCGGACAGTCCGTGCCCGCTCCATTCTCCGCCTCGTAGGGTTCCCACTGGCTCACGTGGAGCTGCTCCTCCGTGAGGTCTGGATGGCGTTCGAGCTTCAGCCCCATGTAGTAGAGGCTCTCCAGCGTCCTCACGCTGGTGGTTCCCACGGCGATGGCCTCGGCCCGGTGAGCCACCAGCCGTTCGAGCGTGTGCCGCCGGACGGCGATGTATTCCGTGTGCATATCGTGGTCGCCCAGGTGCTGGCTCTTGACGGGGCGGAACGTGCCAGCTCCCACGTGCAGCGTCAGTTCCTCACGCTCCACGCCGTGTGCGTCGATGTCAGCCAGCACCTCCGGTGTGAAGTGGAGTCCGGCGGTCGGTGCGGCCACGCTGCCTTTTATCTTCGAATAGACGGTCTGGTAGGTCGTCTTGTCGCTTTCCTGCGTCTCCCGGTTGAGGTACGGCGGGATGGGCAGTTCGCCGGCGGCATCGAGAAGGTCGGCGAAGTTCACCGCGCTGTTGTCCCACTCGAAGTCCACCCACTGGCTGGTGCCGTGCTCTCCCCTCCGTGTGGCCGTGAGGGTCAGCGTCTGCCCTTTCACAGTGACGGTGCGGCTCAGCGCACCCTCCCTCCATTTCTTGAGGTTGCCCACGAGGCAGAGCCAGCTGCACCGGGCGGTGGTCTGGAACATCTGTTCATAGTCGGCAGGCTCGGCCGGCTCCAGCAGGAACACCTCGATGAGGGCACCCGTGGCCTTGCGGAAGTGGAGACGTGCCTGGATGACCTTCGTGTTGTTGAACACCATCAGGGCCTTCTCCGGCAGGAAGTCTGCCAGTCGGCAGAACGTGCTCTCCGAGATTTCGCCCTGTCGGTACACCAGCAGCTTGGACTGGTCGCGCACGGCCAGCGGAAACTTGGCGATGCGCTCGTCGGGCAGCACGTAGCTGTAGTCGTTGATATTGATGTCTTTCTCTTTCACTGTCATACGATGATGCGCGTCTTGTGGTAGTTCTCGCGGAACACCGTCGGCGAGCAGTTTTTCTTTTTCTTGAAGATGCGGTTGAAATTGCTGAGGTTGTTGAAGCCGCAGTCGTAGCAGATCTCGGCCACGCTCTTCGTGGTGTCCACGAGCATCCGGCTGGCGTAGCCCAGGCGGATGTCGATGACGTAGTCGCTGAGGGTGCGCCCGGTGTGCAGCTTGAAGAAGCGGCTGAAGGCCGAGGGGCTCATCCCTGCAATGCCCGACACGGTGGAGAGGCGTATCTCGTCCATGTAGTTCTTGGCGATGAAGTTTTTGACCTTGAGCACGCGCCGCGAGTCGCTGACCACCTCCACCTTGGCGTAGCTGCTGCTGGCCAGGGGGCGCATCTTCGTGCTCTTCGAGAGTTCGTAGAGGATGGTGAGGAACTGCGTGACGGCGTAGAACTTCTCCTCGATGCTGCTGAGGGTGACGATGGAGTTGTAGACGCGGAGGATGTCCTCCATGGGGAAGGCCACGCCCTTCCGGGCCTCCAGCATCATCTTCCGGATGGTGGAGAAAGGGGCTTTCCCGAAGAAGCCGTTCTCGTCGAGGTCGAGGTAGAACTGCACGGTGATTTCGTGGATGTCGTCGCTCTTGCAGCCGTTCTGTTCCCAGACGTGTTCCAGGTCGGGACTGGTGATGAGCACGAGGTCGTACTCCCCGATGGTCTCGTTGGAGTCGCCCACGATGCGCCTCACCCCTGCCGCGTGTTCCACGAAGTTGAGTTCGAACACCTCATGGTTGTGGATGGGGTACGTGAACTCCTTCTTCCTCCGGTCGGCGATGTAGAGGGAGTCCTTTCCCATCAGCGGCGTAATCTCGTGGATGACCTTGCTTTCCTCCATGGCGGTGTGTCCTTTCCTTTATTTATATCTTGAGTTCCTTCATGATTTCGCTCATGCGCTGCAGGGTGGAGATGCGTGTGGGCACCAGCGGCAGGCGCAGCACGTTCTCGATGAAGCCCATCTCGTGGAGCATGGCCTTCACGCCGGCCGGGTTGCCGTCCACGAAGAGCAGCGAGAAGAGGTCGGTGAAGCGGTGGTGAATCTTCCGTGCGCCGTCGTATTCCCCACGCATCTGCAACCGGATCATCTTCGAGAACTCGCGCGGCAGGGCATTGCCGATGACGCTGATGACGCCCACCGCCCCACAGGAAATCATGGGGAAGGTCAGCGCGTCGTCTCCGGAAATCACGTCGAAGTCGCGGGGCTTGTTCTTGATGATCTCGTCCACCTGTTCCAGGTTACCGCTGGCCTCCTTGACAGCCACGATGTTCCGGCAGTCGCGCGCCAGGCGCACGGTGGTCTCGGCCTTGAGGTTCACGCCCGTGCGCCCCGGCACGTTGTAGAGCACCACGGGGAGCGGTGTGGCGGCGGCAATGGCCTTGAAATGCTGGTAGAGTCCCTCCTGCGAGGGCTTGTTGTAGTAGGGACACACGCTGAGCACGCCGTCGATGCCGCTGAAGTCGCCGTGCTGCAGTTCCTCGACCACGGCAGCCGTGTTGTTGCCGCCGCAGCCCATGAGGATGGGTACGCGGCTGCCCGCCGTGCTGACGACGAGTTCCTTGATCTTCCGTTTCTCCTCCGCCGTCAGCGTGGGCGTTTCGCCCGTGGTGGCGAGGATGCAGAAGAAGTCTGCACCGTTGTCCAGCTGGTATTCCACCAAGCGGTGGAGCGATTTGTAGTCCACTTCACCGCTGTCTGTAAACGGTGTGATGAGGGCGATGCCCAAGCCTTTGAATAGGTTTTGTATCATAACGCTGCAAAGTTCTGTGCGCAAAATTACATAAAATATTCTGGAATCCACCACGTTTTTGCAGAATTTTTGAAACGAAGGAGTCCGGCAAGGGCAGCGGCAAGGGCAGAGAAAAATATTTTCCTCGGCAGAGAGAAAAAACGCGTAGGGCAGGAAAACATTCTCGCAGAGGGCTGAGAACGATCAGAGCTTGTCTTTCAGATAGTGGCCGGTGATGCTGTCCGCACAGGAGGCCACTGCTTCTGGCGTGCCGGTGCAGACCAGATTGCCGCCGCCGTCACCGCCGTCTGGACCGAGGTCGATGACATGGTCGGCACACTTCACCACGTCGAGGTTGTGTTCGATGACTACGATGGTGTGGCCGCGCCCGATCAGCGCATCGAAAGAGCGCAACAGCCGCCGGATGTCGTGGAAGTGGAGACCAGTGGTAGGCTCGTCGAAGATGAACACCGTGGGAGCCTGCTTCTCCTGTCCGATGAAATAGGCCAACTTGACGCGCTGGTTCTCGCCACCCGACAACGTGGAGGAGTTCTGTCCCAGCCGGATGTAGCCCAGCCCGACATCCTCCAGGGGTTTCAGCCGACTGACAATGGTCTTCTGGCCGTGTTCCCCGAAGAACTGGATGGCCTCCGAGACCGTCATTCCCAGTACGTCGTCGATGTTCTTGCCCTCGAAACGCACGTCCAGCACCTCGCGCTTGAACCGGTGGCCGTGACACGCCTCGCACTCCAGAACGAGGTCGGCCATGAACTGCATCTCGACCGTGATGACACCGGCACCCTTGCACTCCTCGCAACGTCCGCCATCGGCATTGAAGGAGAAATACTGGGCCGAGAAGCCCATCTGCCGGGCCAGAGGCTGCGCGGCAAAGAGTTCGCGGATGGCATCGTATGCCTTGACATAGGTGGCAGGATTGGAACGGGTGGAACGGCCTATCGGGTTCTGGTCGACAAACTCCACGCGCTCCACGGCACGGATGTCGCCGTCCAGACCGCTGAACGCTCCGGGAGCGTCGCACGCATCGCCCAACAGACGTTTGAGGGCGGGATAGAAGATGCCCTTGATGAGACTGGACTTGCCGCTGCCGCTGACACCCGTCACCACCGTCAGCACATTGAGCGGGATGGTGACATCCACGCCGCGGAGATTGTTCATGCGCGCACCCTTGATGCGGATGCTGCGGTTCCACGGACGGCGGCTGGACGGCACGGCGATGGTCTCCTCACCCGTCAGATAGCGCAGGGTGTGGCTGTGGGGATGGGCTGCGAGGTCGGCTGCCGTGATGGTGCTGGCATTGCCCTCGAACACCACTTCGCCGCCCAAACGTCCCGCGTCGGGCCCGATGTCGATGATGTAGTCGGCGGCGCGCATCATCTCCTCGTCGTGTTCCACCACGACCACCGTGTTGCCCAACGCCTGCAACTGGCGCAGCACACCAATCAGACGGTCAGTGTCGCGGCTGTGGAGTCCGATGCTGGGTTCGTCCAGAATATACAGCGAACCCACTAGCGAAGAGCCCAGCGAGGAGGTCAGGTTGATGCGTTGGCTCTCGCCGCCAGACAGCGATCCGGATCGGCGGTTCAGCGTCAGATAGCCCAGTCCGACATCGAGCAGGAACTGCAGGCGCGACTGGATTTCAGCCAACAGACGCTTGCCCACCTGTGCGTCGTGTTCATCGAGCTGCAACTGGTCGAACCACGCCTTCAGGCGCACCACGGGCATCTCCACCAAATCACTGATGCTGCGCCCGGCTATCTTCACGTAGTCGGCTTCGGGTTTCAGCCGCGTGCCGTGGCATTTCGGACACGTGGTCTTTCCGCGGTAGCGGCTCAGCATCACCCGATACTGTATCTTATACTGGTTCTCGGTCAGCATACGGAAGAAGTCGTCTATCGACACCCGATCCATCTTGTCGCGCTTGCGGTCGGACGGCAGACCGTGCCAGAGCTGGTCCCGCTGCTTCTGCGTGAGGTTGTAGTAAGGCTCGAAGATGGGGAAATCGTCGGCGGCTGCCCTGCGACAGAACTCCTCCTTCCACGCCTTCATCTTCTCCCCATGCCAACAGACCACGCAACCGTCGTAGACGGAGAGCGACGTGTCGGGGACAACGAGGTGTTCGTCGATGCCGATGATGTTGCCGAAACCCTGACATTCGGGACAGGCCCCGGCCGGCGAATTGAAGGAGAACATATTGTCGTTAGGCTCTTCGAACGTCATTCCGTCGGCCTCGAAGCGCGTGGAGAAATCGTAGGCAATCATCGACGGCAGGAACACCAATCGGCACTCGCCGTTGCCCTCATAGAAGGCCGTCTCAGCCGAATCGGCCAGACGCGACACGGCATCCTTGGCCGTGCCCACCGCCATGCGGTCTATCACAAGGTAGAGACCATCCGCCCGCAGGGCACTGTCGCTCTCGGGATGCGCTTGCAGGTAATCGTCGATGCGCACCGGCTGGCCGTCGGCAAACAGGCGCACATAGCCGTTGCAGATGCAGGTCTTGAGATGCGCACCGAGGGTGCGGCCTTCGGGCAGTCGGACGGGAGCCGTGACCAGGAAGCGCGTGCCCTCGGCATACTGCCGGGCACAGGCGAGGACATCCTCCACGGTGTGCTTCCGAACCTCCTGTCCGCTGACAGGCGAGAACGTGCGGCCTATCCGGGCGAACAGCAGGCGGAGATACTCGTAGATTTCGGTGGTCGTGCCCACCGTGGAACGGGGGTTGCGCGAGATGACGCGCTGTTCGATGGCGATGGCGGGCGGAATGCCCTTGATGAAGTCGCACTCGGGCTTGTTCATGCGCCCCAGGAACTGGCGTGCATAGCTCGACAGGCTTTCCACGTAGCGTCGCTGTCCCTCGGCGTAAAGCGTGTCGAAGGCCAGCGACGACTTGCCGCTGCCGCTGACCCCTGTCACCACGACCAACTTGTCGCGGGGAATCTTCACGCTGACGTTCTTGAGATTGTTGACGCGCGCGCCCTTGATCTCGATGTATCCGCCCATGCTTTCTGCTCCAAACGAACCGCTTCGCGACCCGTCTTTATCCGCCAAAGTTATCGTACATGATGCTCTCGGAATCTACGCCCAGCGAATCGAGCATGGCCACGACAGCCTTCGACATGGGGCCGGGGCCGCACATATAGTACTCGACATCCTCTGGAGCCTCGTGGTCCTTCAGATAGGTGTTGAACATCACCTGATGGACGAAGCCAGCCGTGTACTTCACGCCAGCCGCATCGGCAGCCGGGTCGGGACGGTCGAGAGCCAGATGGAAATGGAAGTTGGGGAACTCCTTCTCCAGGTTCAGGAAATCGTCCAGATAGAACACCTCGTTGAGCGCGCGTGCACCATAGAAATAGTGCATCTCGCGGTCGGTCGTATGCAGGGTCTTGGTCATGTGCATAATCTGCGCGCGCAGGGGAGCCATTCCGGCACCGCCGCCCACCCATATCATCTCCTTCTTGCTGTCGAAGTGGGGATGGAAGTCGCCGAACGGGCCGCTCATCACCACCTTGTCGCCCGGCTTGAGGGAGAAGATGTACGAGGAAGCGATGCCGGGATTGACCTCCATGAAACCGCTGCGGTCGGGCTTGAACGGCGGAGTGGCGATGCGCACGGTCAGCATGAACACGTCGCCCTCGGCAGGATAGTTGGCCATGGAATAGGCGCGGATGGTGGGTTCGGGGTTCTTGCACTTCAACGGGAAGAGGCCGAACTTCTGCCAGGCCGGCAGATACTCCTCGCCTATCAGCGACTTGTCAAAGTCCTTGTCGTAGTCGATGCAGTCGAAGGCCGGAATCTTGATCTGGGCATACGATCCGGGCAGGAAGTCCATGTGTTCACCCTTCGGCAACTGCACCTTGAACTCCTTGATGAAGGTGGCCACGTTCTTGTTGGAAATCACCGTACACTCGTATTCCTTCACGCCGAGGATGCTCTCGTTGACGTGGATGCTCATGTCGCCGTTCACCTTGCACTGGCAGCCCAGCCGCCAGTGGTCCTTGATTTCCTTGCGCGTGAAGTGCGGGCGTTCGCTGTCGAGAATCTCGCCGCCGCCTTCCAGCACCTGCACCTTACACTGGCCGCAGGAAGCCTTTCCGCCGCAGGCGGAGGGCAGGAAGATGCCGTTCTCGTTGAGGGTGGCCATCAGGTTGTTGCCCTGAGGCACGTTGAGGGTGCGGTCGCCGTTGACAGTGATGTTCACGTTGCCGCTGGGACTCAGGAACTTCTTGGCCACCAACAGCAGAATCACCAGCAGGAGAATGACCAGAAGGAATACGCCTATGCTGTAAACTATAAATTGTGTCATAATGTTACTTGTCTGCTAAAATTAAATATTGAGTCCACTGAAACACATCATCGCCATGGCCATCAGACCCACGGTGATGAAGACGATGCCCAGACCCTGGAGCGGACGGGGCACATCGCCGTACTGCATCTTCTCGCGGATGGCACCCAACGCCACGATGGCCAGCGTCCAGCCGATGCCCGAGCCGAGTCCGTACACCACAGCGTCGCCGACACTCGTGATGGCCTGGGAGTTGGACGGGTCAAGCAGGATGCGCTGCTGCATGAAGAGCGAAGCACCCATGATGGCACAGTTGACGGCGATCAGCGGCAGGAAGATACCCAGCGCGGAATAGAGGGCCGGAGTGAAACGCTCCACGGCCATCTCCACCAACTGCACGATGCCGGCAATGACGGCGATGAAGAGGATGAACGACAGATAGCTCAGGTCCACGCCCTCGACCAGACAGTCCGGACCGAGCACGCGGGTCTGCAGCAGATAGTTGACAGGAACGGTGACCATCAGCACGAAGGTCACGGCCACGCCCAATCCGAGGGCGGTCTTCACCGTCTTCGACACGGCCAGATAGGAGCACATGCCGAGGAAGAAGGCGAATATCATGTTGTCGACGAAAATCGAACGGAAGAATAAACTGATTGCGTGTTCCATATCTTATTTCTCCTTTATAAAGTAAGCACGGTGAATCCAGATGACGCAGCCCACGAGGATGAGGGCCATGGCGGGCATGGTCATCGTGCCGTTGTTCATATAACCTGCATCGTAGAGTGCCTGGGGCACCACCTGGAAGCCGAGCAGCGTGCCGCGGCCCAGCAGTTCGCGCACACCGCCCATGATGACGAGAATCAGCGCGTAGCCCAGTCCGTTGCCGATACCGTCGAGGAACGACGGCCAGGGCTTGTTCATCATGGCAAAGGCTTCAAGCCGTCCCATGAGGATGCAGTTGGTGATGATCAGTCCGACATAGACGCTCAGCTCCACGCTGACATCGTAGGCGAACGCCTTCAGCACCTGCGCCACCACCGTGACGAGGGCGGCCACCACCACGAGCTGGACCACGATGCGGATGCGCGTGGGGATGGTGTTGCGTATGATGGAAATGATCACATTGGAAAATGCGGTAATCACGGTGACGGCCAGTCCCATCACGATGGCCGGCTTGAGCTGCGAGGTGACGGCCAGCGCAGAACAGATACCCAGAATCTGACTGAGAATCGGGTTGTCGAGGCTGATGGGGTTCATCAGCACCTCTTTGTTTTGTTTACTGAATAATGACATGGCTAATTACTCCTTTACTTCTGTAGCACTGCCGGACACCGGGGCGGCGGAAGCCTCCGGGAAGAGGGTTCCGATGCGTCGGATGGCGTGCTGCAATCCTTTTTTCAACATTTTGTCAACACCGTCGGAAGTCAATGTGGCACCGGTCACCACATCCACCTGACACGAGGGGTCTTCCACTTTCTTCTTCACCGAGAGGATTACGTCGCCGTCCGTCCCGTCGGAAAAGACGCGCTTGCCGATGAACTTCTCCTGCCAAGTCCGGGAATCCTTGATGTCGGCTCCCAGACCGGCGGTCTCGCTTTCGTGGTTGAAATAGGCACCGTAGACGGTCACGGGTTGGCCGTGGAGCGCGATGAAGCCGCTGATGCCGCCCCACAGTCCCATGCCTTTCATGCTGACCACGTAGACGGTTTCGCCGCCCACCTCACACCGGTAGAACGACTGTCCGTTGTCCTCCTTCTCCGCTTTCACCACCTCGTTGTAGCGGGCTTCCGCCTCGGCACCGTCGAGGTTGCGGATATTGAGCGAATAGAGAATCTGCTTCTTGATGTCGAGCGCAACATTGGCGTCCTGCGCGGGCTTCAGGGCCTTGAAGACAAAGGCCAGCACAAAGGCCACGACGACGACAAGCACCGTACTGTATATGATGATGTACGTGTTTGAGTTCGTATTGAATTTGCTCATTTGTTTTCTCTGTTAATGGTTTGTTACTTTGCACGCTTCATGCGCTTGCTGACATTGCGCTCCACGATGAAGTGGTCGATGGTGGGCGCAATCATGTTGCCGAAGAAGATGGCCAGCATCATGCCCTCGGGATAGCCGGCGTTCATCACGCGGATGATGACGGCCATGGCACCGATGATGAAGCCGTAGATATACTTGCCGCCCTCCGTGCGACAGGAGGTCACGGGGTCAGTGGCCATGAACACGGCACCGAAGGCGAAGCCGCCCAAGAGGAACTGCTCGTACCACGGCATCGGGGTCATGCCCAGCGACTGGAAGAGCAGAGCCATCAGTCCGCCGCCGACAAACACGCTGACCATGGTGCGCCACGAGGCGATGCCCGTCCAGAGCAGGATGACGGCACCGATGGCAATGGCCACCACCGAGGTCTCGCCGATGCTGCCGGGAATGAAGCCCAAGGCCATGTCGAGGAGCGAAGCATCGGGCGTGATGCCCTGACCGATCTGTCCGAGCGGCGTGGCTGCCGTGAAAGCGTCGGGCAGCGTGTTGCCCAGTCCGAAGATGCTGTCGCGGGCAATCCACACCTGGTCGCCCGTCATCTTGGAGGGATAGGCAAAGAAGAGGAACATACGGGCGGAGATGGCGGGATTGAACAGGTTCATGCCCGTGCCGCCGAAAATCTCCTTGCAGAAGATGACGGCAAAGGCGCAGGCCAGAGCCAGAATCCACAACGGACACCCTATCGGCACAATCAGCGGAATGATGATGCCGCTGACGAGATACCCTTCCTGGATTTCCTCGCCCTTCCACTGTGCCCAGGCGAACTCGATGCCGAGACCGACAATGTAGCTCACCAAGAGTTTGGGCAGCACCGCAAGGGCACCGTAGGCGAAAATCTCCAGAAAACCGGCCGAAGCCAGCGTGCCGGCAGCCAGATAGTTCTGGTAGCCCACATTGTACATACCGAACAGCAGGGCAGGCAACAGGGCGATGACCACCATGCTCATGATGCGCTTCGAGTCGATGGCATCATGGATGTTCACGCCCGTGCGGGCAGTGGTATTGGGAACGTACAGGAAAGACTCGAATCCGTCGAACACGCTGCGGAAGGCGTGCAGCTTTCCGTCGGGTCCGAAATGGGGCTTTGCTTTATTGAGAAAATTCCTTAATGCACTCATAGCTCTTTCTTATTATGCGTTTTCTTTACGTAAAATGTTCAAACCTTCACGGACAATGCGCTGCAATTCGAGTTTCGAAGAGTCGACAAATTCGGCCAGAGCAAAGTCCTCTGGACTTACCTCGTAGATACCCAACTGCTCCTGCCGGTCAATGTCTCCGGCAATGATGGCCTTGATCAGGAATTCGCCGTAGATGTCCATGGGCAGCACGCGGTCGTATTCGCCGCTCATAATCATGTGGCGTTCGCCGCCCTTCACGCGCGCATCGAGTGCATACTGTTTCCGGGGACACAGCCACGAGAAATAGCTGCGGCTGGTGCTGAACTGCCGGAAGCGCGGCAGAATCCATCCGAACGCTTCGTCGGCGGCGTCGCCTTCGGGAATGACGGTCACCTCGCTGCTGTGTGCGCCGAGGAATCCGGACTTGGTCGTGGGCACGCCCGTCAGGACGTTGCCGTTGATGATGCGCACATGGTGGTCTGCGTCGTAGCTGTTGGACAGGAGCGTGGCCAGTTCCTCGCCCACCGTCATCCGCACGTAGGCAGGCTGCTTCACCTCACTGCCGCAAAGGGCCACGAGCCGATGCAAGTCCACATGGCCGGTCTTCATCAGTCGGCCGATGAAGAGCACCACGGTAGGCTCGACCGTCCACACCACTTCGCCCTTGTTTACCGGGTCGATGTGATTCACCTGCACACCGACATTGCCGGCGGGACACGGCCCGTCAAACACGTGGGCCACGACATCGCGGTAGCCTTCGGCGAACGAAGAGCCTTTGCCGCAGCCCAGATGGGTGGTGGCGATACGGGACAGGGCGGTCAGTCCCAACTGGAACTCCTCTTCCTCACCCTTCACCTCCATCTCGAAGTCGCACGACAGGGGTTTGTCGCGGAGTGCAGAGACGAAAATGGCTTTCGGCTGCGTAGTGGGATTGGTGGAGACGGCGTAGGGCAACTGGTTGATGTAGCCGAAAAGTCCGGCCTCCAGCAACGCGCTGACCACGGCCTGCCCGTCCATCTGCGACGGGTCTTTCCGACCGAAGTCGACCGCCTCCTGATCCTGGTCTGCCTCCACCCGGATGCAGAGCACCTTCCTGCGCTCGCCGCGCACCACTTCGCGTACTGTGCCGCTGACGGGCGAGGCAAACTTCACTTCGGGATACTGCTTGTTGACAAACAAGGCATCCCCAGCCTTGACACGGTCGCCCTCATGGACGACCACCTTGGGAACGACACCCTCGAAATCGGCGGGCACGATTCCGTACTGCCCGTTGGATTTCAACTGGATGACCTTTCCTTCGGCCTTGCCCTGAAGGTGAATGTCCAAGCCTTTGCGTAACTTGATCACATCTGTCATTTGTCTATCTTTTTGAAAATAATCGCCTGAATATTGACTGCAAAATTAATAAAAATAGGTCTAATCAGCGAAAATAATCCGTAAAATATTCAATATTCCCAACTTTTTGGCGTAATTTTGCGCCCCAAACGCATAGAAAGAGCCTGTGAGCATACTGAAAAGTGTTCTGAAGTTCGCGATATGGACGGTCGTGGCCGTCTACCTGCTGACCAGCCTGATATTCTACATCCCCTGCATACAGGAATATGCGGGGGACAGGGTGGCTGCGGCCCTCAGCCACAAGCTGGGCACGACAGTCCGGGTCGGTGCCGTCAATCCGGGATGGCTCAACCGGGTGGTCATGGACGGGGTGCGCATCGACGACCAAACGGGGAAGCCCCTGCTGACGGCCAACCGACTGAGTGTCAGAATCGACCTCCTTCCCTTGGTGACATCGGGCAGGATAGACCTCTCGACGGCTCAGATTTTCGGAGCCAGACTCCAGCTCTATCAGGAACGGCCGGACAGCAAGGGCAACTTCCAGTTCGTGCTGGACTCGCTCGCCTCCAAAGAACCGAAGAGCGACAGCCGGCTGGACTTGCGGCTCGGTTCGCTGATCATGCGGCGCACCACGGTCTGCTTCGACCGGAAATGGATGCCGCAGAAATACGGACAGCTCGACGTGAACCACATCAAGGCGGAAAACATCAGTTCCCACATCCTGATCCACACCCTAACCAACGATTCCCTCAGCCTCACGGTCAAGAACCTGGCCTTGAAGGAACAGAGCGGCCTGGACATCCGACGGCTGGCGTTCCAACTGGAATGTGGCCGGGCGCACAGCCGTCTGGAACAGTTCCACCTCCAGTTGCCGGACACCCATTTCCAGCTCGCCAATCTGGAAGCCCACTACCGGATGGAGCATGGGCAACTTGACCGCCACAGCCTCCGTTACCATGGGGAAATCCAGCCCTCGCAGATTGCACCGCGTGACCTGTGCGCCCTGTGGCCCGGTCTCCAGTCCTTTGCCGGAACGGTCTCGTTGCAGTCCCGGTTCCAGGGCGAGGACGATGACCTCCGCATCCGCCACCTCTCCGTCGCATCGGCCACGGGCGACATCACCGTAGACTGCCACGGACAGATGGCTCATATCGCGACCAAACCACAATGGCAGGTACACGTCAACACGCTGTCGCTCTCGGCCAAGACCGTCAACTTCATCTCGGAAAGTCTGAAGGGCAACAGCATCCACGTGCCGGAACCGCTGGTGAGGATGGGAGCCGTCCGCCTGCACGGACAGGCCAACGGCATGGCGTTGGAACGCGTGCGCATCCAACAACAGATCCATACCGACATCGGCGACCTGCAACTGACCTTCGCAAAGGAACCCGACCAGTCGTTCCGGTCGACGCTCCAAACGGAGGCTGTCAATCTCCGCCAACTGCTGGACAACAGCCATTTCGGCACGGTCGCTGCCAACATCGCCGTGGACGGTTCGCTGGCTCGGAACCAAACCTCCGCCACCGTGAAAGGCACCGTGGGGCAGTTCGTCTACAACGACTATCCCTACCGCAACATCGACATTGACGGCGCGTACCGCGCCGGACAGGTCAGCGGCCATCTCTCCATCGACGACCCCAACCTCGGGCTGGACCTCTCCGGCCTTTGCCGGACGGACGGCGACCACAGGAACATACAGGTCAAGGCTTCCGTCCTCAACTTCTCGCCGAAAGCCGTCAACCTCTCCGACAAATGGGGCAACGCCCGCTTCTTCGCCGATGTGGAGTCCGACCTCGACGGAAGCAGGGCGGACAATGTTACCGGCCACGTCAGCGTCCGCAATTTCTCGATGATTTCGCCGACAGACAGCTACGAACTGGACGAGCTGCACATCCAGTCGGGCTACCACGCTTCGACCCATTTCATCCGTCTGGACAGCGACTTCGCACAGGCGGAAATCACAGGCACCTTCGACTACAAGACGCTGAAGGGCAGTCTCGTGGACTTGCTGGGCAGCAAGCTCCCCACCCTCCCCGGCCTGTCGGCAACGGCCAGCACGCCGCCGTCAGGGAAAGCCCACAACAACTTTGCCCTGCACCTCAACATGACCAAGAGCGACTGGCTGCAACGGGTGCTGAAAGTGCCGCTGGCCATCCGGCAACCGGTCACCATTGACGGCTTCGTCAACGACAACACGCGCACCGTCCAACTGACGGCCCATGCGCCGGAGTTCTACTACGCCGGAAACGGCTACCGCAACGGCTACACCAGCATCCGCACCCCTGGCGACACCCTGACCGGACGGATGGGTGTGGAGAAAATCATGGACAACGACGACCGGATGGACATCGACATCGCGGCGACGGCACACGACAACCGGCTGAACACCACCCTCCGCTGGGACAACCACAAGACGGAGAAGACCGTGGCAGGGACGCTCAACGCCACGACCATGTTCCACCAGACCGCCGGCGGACAACAGGCCGCCGACATCCGCTTCAACCCGTCGCAAATCAACATCCACAACACGTGGTGGAGCGTGGAACCCAGTTCCGTCCGCTATGCGCCCAACCACGTGGACATCCGGAAGTTCACCATCCGCCACGACGACCAGCACCTCATCGTCGACGGGACGGCCTCGCCCTTGGAAAGCGACAGCGTGCGGGTCAGTCTCAACGAGATGGACATCGAATACATCCTCGAACTCGTCAACTTCCACGCCGTGGACTTCAACGGACAGGCCACCGGACAGGTGCTGGCCCATGCCGTGTTCAGCGACAAGCCCAAGGCGGCGGCACAACTGACCGTGCGCGACTTCCTGTTCGAACACGGACGGATGGGCGTGCTCCATGCCAACGCGGCATGGAACGACCAGGAGCAGCAGATTGACATCCACGCCATCGCCGACGACGGACAACTGCCCGACGGACGGCAGTCGAAAACGTATATCGACGGCTACGTCTCGCCTGTGAAGAGCTTCATCGACCTCGGCATCAGGGCACAGCACACGCGCACCGACTTCATGCACTCGTTCACCAAGAGCTTCCTCTCGCGCATCGACGGCGTGGCGCAGGGATCCGTCCGCCTCTCCGGACCGCTCAGCACCATCAACATCACCGGGCAACTCGTGGTCAACGGCGAGGCGGATGTCCGGCCGACCGGATGCACCTACCGGCTGCGGAACGACACCATCACGCTCGTGCCGGACGAAATCACCTTCGCCTCCTGCCCCATCTACGACAAGAACGGACAGCAGGGCATCGTCACCGGCGGCATCCACCACCAACACCTGACCAACCTCACCTACGACATCTACGTGGACGCGCAGCGGTTGCTGGCCTACGACTTCCCGGACTTCGGGGAGGAGACCTTCTACGGCACGGTCTACGGCACCGGGCGCGTCGGACTGCATGGCCGTCCCGACGAGACGACCATCGACCTTGACATCACGCCGGAGCAGGGTTCTTCCTTCACCTACAACGTGGCACAGCCGGATGCCATCGGCAACCAGGAGTTCATCCGCTGGGGGAACGCCACCCCTGCCGTGGCCGACCGGACGGAACAGCAGCCGCGGACGGACAACCCATTGGAAGACCGGTCGGACATGAGAATCAATTTCCTCATCAACTGCACGCCGAAGGCCACGCTCCGGCTGCTGATGGACAGCCGCACGGACGACTACATCACGCTCCAGGGCGACGGCGTGCTCCGCGCCACCTGGTTCAACAAGGGTGGCTTCCAGATGTTCGGCACCTACCGGGTGGAACACGGGACCTACGGCGTCACCATACAGGACATCATCCGCAAGGACTTCACCTTCCAGTCCGGCGGCACCATCATCTTCGCCGGCGACCCCTACGAGGCCACCCTCAACCTCCAGGCGATGCACACGGTGAACGGCGTGTCGCTCAGCGACCTCAACGTGGGCAAGAGCTTCTCCAACACGGTGAAGGTCAACTGCCTGATGAACATCACCGGCCAACCGGCCAACCCCATCGTCGACTTCGACTTCGATATGCCCAACGTGAACACGGACGAGAAACAGATGGTGCGATCCATCATCAACGGACAGGAGGAGATGAACCAACAGGTGCTCTATCTGCTGGGCATCGGACGCTTCTATCCGCAAGGGGCCAACAACGCCGAGGCCGGAGGCACACAGCAGAGCCAGACCTCGCTGGCCATGCAGAGCCTGCTGTCCGGCACGCTGAGCAGCCAGATCAACACCCTGCTCAAGTCGGTCATCAAGAGCAACGACTGGAGCTTCGGCGCGAACATCTCGACGGGCGACGAGGGATGGAACAATGCGGAATACGAGGGGACGGTCAGCGGACGGATGTTCAACAACCGCCTGCTACTGAACGGACAGTTCGGCTACCGCGACAAGGCCAACACGGCCAACACCACCTTCATCGGCGACTTCGACGTGCGCTATCTGCTCGTGCCCAACGGAAACATTTCCCTGAAGGTCTACAACCAGACCAACGACCGGTATTTCACCAAGTCCAGCCTGAACACCCAGGGCCTCGGACTGATTCTCAAGAAGGATTTCACCGGTCTGCGCGACCTGTTCGGCATCAAAAGACGGAAGGTTAGGCAGCAAAAGGCTGAAGAATAGAGAAAAAACACAGGCACTTGCGACCCGAAACGTAGGCACTTTCTCTCGCTTATTCTTGACCTTTGAGGCTGCGCCTCGAAGATACTCCCGCTCG
>CAVJNH010000039.1:0-23987 GCA_963651005.1 Oscillibacter sp. MSJ-31 | reverse complement strand
TTCAAACATTATTCGTAACTTTGCAGACAACTTGCACTTGCTGGTTGACTCTGCGTACACGCTCCCCGGGCCGATTCCACCCCAACTCTTTTCGCGTCCGATTTGGTGATGTGCAGAAAATTTTGTACCTTTGCACTATGATAGTGATAATCCTCACGGCGGCCGTTGTCGCCATCATCGTAGCCGCTGTCGCCCTCGCCTTGGGCAACAGGAGCAAAGGGAACCGGCAGGAGCAGTCCGCGCTGGTGGACGACTTGCGCGCACAAGTCACTACACTCACCGCCGAACGGGACGTGCAGAAGGCGCACGCGGAACATGCCAACGCCCTGCTGGCCGCCCGGCAGGCCGACTTCGCCCGGCAGATTGCGGAACTGAAAGCGGCGCACGGGCAGCAGCTCACCCAGGTCAGGGAGGGGGCGGAACGGCAGATTGAAGCGTTGAGGCAGATGAACCGGGAACAGATGGACAGCCAACTGAAACTCATCAAGGAGCAGATGCAGACCACCTCGGAGGAGGTGCTGAAGCGCCGTCAGGAGGAGTTGGGAGAGCGGAACAAGGAGCAGGTGTCCAAAATCATCGACCCGCTCCAGCAGAGCCTCAAGAGCATGCAGGAGGCACTGGACAAGTCCAAGGAACAGCAGCAGGAAGCCCTCACGCGGCTGGACGCCACCATCAAGGTCAACATGCAGAAGAGTGCGGCACTGGGAGAGACCGCCGACCGCCTGACGCGCGCACTGACGGGGGAGGTGAAGGTGCAGGGGAACTTCGGGGAACTGAAGCTCAAACAGTTACTCGAAGACCTGGACTTGAAGGAGGGCGAGCAGTTCGACACCCAGGAGACGCTCCGGGACAAGGGTGGGAGGTCGGCCAAGGGCGACGACGGCAAGGGTCTTGTGCCGGACTTCATCCTCCATTTCCCCAACAACCGCCACGTGGTCGTCGACTCCAAGATGTCACTGACGGACTACGAACGCTACATGAATGCGGAGGACGGCACGCCGGAGAAGACGGAGTATCTGAAGGCGCACATCGCCAGTGTGAGGGCGCAGGTGAAGCGGCTGGCCAAGAAGGAATACACGAAATACCTGCCCAACGGCTACAACAAACTCAACTTCGCCATCATGTACGTGCCTATCGAGGGGGCACTCAACCTGGCCCTGTTCAACGACGACACGCTGTGGCGCGAGGCATACGACCAAGGGGTCATGATTCTGGGGCCGCAGACCATGTACATGAACCTCCGGGTGCTGGAGATGATGTGGACGCAGGTGCGCCAGCTGCAGAACCAGCAGGCCATGATGGATGCGGCCAACACCGTCATAGACCGCGTGCAGGACTTCGGCATCCGCTTCACGGACGTGGAATCGAGCATGAACGACACCCTCCGGAAAATGTCGAAACTGAAAATCACCACAGCCGACAGCGGCGCAAGCATCATCACGGCAGCCCGGAAACTGCTGAAGGCCGGTGCGATGGAGAACAAGAAGAAGAAGTCGCTCGCGGAGATGGACGACTCCATGTTCCTCGAAGCCGATGCGCCCCTCATGCCCTCCGAAGCCCCGGACGAGCCGCCGGAGACTACTTGACGCTGCCCGTCTCTATCAAGTATTCGGCAATCTGCACGGCATTGAGGGCTGCGCCCTTGCGGATCTGGTCGCCCGTGAGCCACAGGGTGTTGCCGTTGTCGTCGGCCAAATCCTTGCGGATGCGCCCCACATAGACATCGTCCTTGCCGGCACTCTCCAGAGGCATGGGGTAGACGTAGTGCTGGGCGTCGTCCTTCACCGTGACACCGGGAGCGGCCTCCAACGCCTGGCGGACGGCCTCCACGCTGAGGGGCTGCTCGGTCTCGAACCAGACACTCTCGGAGTGGGAGCGGAGCGAGGAGACGCGGACGCAGGTGGCACTGGTGCGCACGTCGGAGTGCATGATTTTCCGGGTCTCGTTGAACATCTTCATCTCCTCCTTGGTATAGTCGTTGGGAGTCATCTTGTCAATCTGCGGAATGACGTTGTAGGCCAGCTGGTGGGGGAACTTCTCGATGTGGTCGGTGTGTCCGGTCTCGATGAGGTCCTTGTACTGCTGCTGCAGTTCGGCCATGGCCGCAGCCCCAGCCCCCGAGGCACTCTGGTAGGAGGAGACATGGATTTTCCGGATGTGGCTGAGGTTGTCGATGGGCTTCAGCACCACGACCATCATGATGGTGGTGCAGTTGGGGTTGGCGATGATGTTGCGCGGACGGTTCAGGGCATCCTCGGCGTTGACCTCGGGCACCACGAGGGGCACGTCGTCACACATGCGGAAGGCACTGGAGTTGTCGATCATCACGGCACCGTACTTGGTGATGGTGTCGGCAAACTCCTCGGAAGTGCCGCCGCCGGCCGAGGTGAAGACGATGTCCACGTCCTTGAAGTCGTCGTTGTGCTGGAGCAGCTTGACCGTCAGCGGCTTCCCGCGGAAATGGTAAACCGTTCCGGCACTGCGTGCCGAGCCGAACAACACGAGCTCGTCCATCGGGAAATTGCGCTGGTCGAGTATACGGAGAAATTCCTGTCCCACGGCACCGCTGGCGCCAACAATTGCTACTTTCATCTGTCTTTCCTTTCTATGTGTTATGTATGAATTGTCGGCTGCAAAGGTACGAAGAAGTGAGGAAAAATCCAAATAAATTTTGTATTCTGCCCGGTTTGCACTACCTTTGCAACTATAAAAGACGCGATGCAGATGCTGTTGTCCTACTTCCCCATCACCGACCCCACGCTGATTTTCTGCGTGGTGCTGCTGATTGTGTTGTTTGCCCCGATCATCATGAGCAAGCTGCGCATCCCCCACATCATCGGGATGGTGCTGGCCGGCATGCTGGTGGGCAAATACGGCTTCAACATCCTGGAACGCGACGACTCGTTCGAGCTTTTCGGCAAGGTGGGACTGCTCTACATCATGTTCCTTGCCGGACTGGAGATGGACATGGAGAGCGTGAAGCGCAACAGCCGCCGCATCCTCGTCTTCGGGCTGCTGACGTTCCTGATACCGATGGCCGCGACATGGCTGATGGCCGAAGGGATTCTGGGCTACTCGCCGCAGGCCTCCTTCCTGTTGGGCTGCATCATGGCCTCGAACACGCTCATTGCCTATCCCATCATCGGGCGTTACGGACTGCAGCGCGAGCCGAGCGTGATGCTCTCGGTGGGGTCGTCGATGATTTCCTTGTTCCTCGCCCTGCTGATGCTGGCGGCCCTGGCCGCCTCCTACGGCGAGGACGTGGGCGCAGGCTTCTGGCTGCTCTTCGTGGCGAAGTTCGCGTGCTACTGCGGTCTCAGCATCTACCTCATCCCCAAGCTCGCCCGCTATTTCCTGCGCCGCTACAGCGATGCCGTCATGCAGTTCATCTTCGTGCTGGTCGTGCTGTTCCTCAGTGCGGCGGCCTCCGAGGCCGTGGGCGTAGAGGGCATCGTGGGAGCCTTCTTCTCCGGTCTGATTCTCAACCGCTACATTCCCCATGTGTCGCCGCTGATGAACCGCATCGAGTTCATCGGCAACGCCCTCTTCATCCCCTATTTCCTGATTGGCGTGGGGATGCTCATCGACGTGAGCTGCCTGTTCGGGAGCTCCCACATGCTGTTTGTCGTCGCGATGATAGCCTTCTTCGGCACGTTCGGGAAGGCCGTGGCGGCCTATCTGGCGAGCTTCCTGTTCCGTCTGCCGAAGACATCGGGACACATGATGTTCGGACTGACCAGTGCCCATGCGGCCGGTGCCATCGCCATGGTGCTGGTGGGGATGCGCCTGGAGGTCAGTCCCGGGGTCTATCTGGTCAGCAATGAAATGCTGAACGGCGTGGTCATCATGATTCTCGTCACCTGTGTCGTCAGTACCATGACCACGGAGCAGGCCGCCCGGCAGATTGTGCTGCGCGACAAGGCCAACCTGTCCGTAGTCCGGCAGCAGCACGACGACGAGCGTATCTTCCTCTGCGTGAAATATCCCGAAATCGCCCCGCAGCTGCTGGAGCTGGCCATGATGATGCGGAACAGGAAACTGGACCGCGAGCTGGTGGCCCTCAATGTGGTGTACGACGACCAACAGGCCACCGTCAACCGCGAGCGCGGCCTGCAATTGCTCGGACAGCTGGAGCAGCACGCCAGCGGCTACGACGTGAAACTGCATACGCAGGTGCGGCTCGCCACCAACATCGCCAACGGCATCAAGCACGCCTTCCGCGAGTCGGCCGCCTCGGAAATCATCATGGGCATGCACGTCCACACCGACATCAACCCCAAGTTCTGGGGCGACTTCATACAGAGCCTCTACAACGGACTGAACCGCCAGATCGTGCTCACGCGGTTCATCGAACCCCTCAACACGCTACGCCGCATACAAGTGGCCGTGCCCTCAAGGGCGGAGTTCGAACCGGGCTTCCACCGGTGGCTCGAACGGCTGAGCCGGATGGCCGGCAACCTCGACTGCCGCATCGAGTTCCACGGACGGCAGGAGTCGCTGGCACTCATCCGCGAATACATCACCAACTGGCATCCCAGCGTCAGGAGCGAATATACCTATATGGCCCATTGGAACGCACTGCCGCGGCTGGCGGAGAACATCCATCAGGACCACATGTTCGTGGTCGTCACGGCACGCAAGGGCACCATCTCCTACAAATCGGCACTGGAACGCCTGCCCAACGAACTCATGCAGCACTTCCAGGGCAAGAACCTCATGATCATCTTCCCCGACCAGTACGGCGACACGAAGGAGGAGAACATGACCTTCACCGAGGCACAGCACCACGAGGAGAGCAGCGTCTACGATGCCATCCTGCACTGGATCAACAAACGAAGAACCAAGAAATTCCAGAAGAAATGATAACCATCAACCACATCACGAAGAGTTTCGGCAAACTACAGGTGCTCAAAGGCATCGACCTCGACATCGGCAAGGCGGAAGTGGTCAGCATCGTCGGGCCCAGCGGAGCCGGCAAGACCACCCTGCTGCAGATCATCGGGACACTGGACCGGCCCGACACGGGGACGGTGGAGATTGACGGAACGGACGTGACGGGACTGTCGGACCGGAAACTGGCCGACTTCCGCAACCGGCACATCGGTTTCGTGTTCCAGTTCCACCAACTGCTGCCGGAGTTCACCGCCATGGAGAACGTCATGATTCCGGCCTACATCGCCGGGGCTTCGGGCAGCGAGGCCAAGCGGCGCGCCACGGAACTGCTGCAGTTCATGGGACTGGCCGACCGGGCACACCACAAGCCCAACGCGCTCAGCGGCGGAGAGAAACAACGGGTGGCCGTGGCCCGCGCCCTCGTCAACAGACCCGCTGTCGTGCTGGCCGACGAGCCCAGCGGTTCGCTCGACTCCAAGAACAAGGCGGAGCTGCACCAGCTGTTCTTCGACCTGCGCGACCGGTTCGGACAGACCTTCGTCATCGTCACCCACGACGAACAACTGGCCTCCATCACCGACCGCACCATCCACATGCGCGACGGCATCCTGGAACAGCCCGACACACCGCAGGAAGAGCCGCAGGAAGCACTTCCCGAAGCACCGACACTGAACGAAGGACAACCGCAAAACGAAGAACAGACGATATGAAGATAAAACTCGGAGACTATAATACGCTGACCGTCGTCAAAGCCGTCGATTTCGGCCTCTATCTGGACGGCGGCGACGAGGGAGAGATTCTGTTGCCGGCACGCTACGTGCCTGCGGAAACCCACGTGGGCGACGAGCTTCGGGTGTTCATCTATCTCGACCAGGACGAACGCCCCGTGGCCACCACCCAGGAGCCGCTGGCCAAGGTGGGCGACTTCGCCTGGCTCGAAGTGGCGTGGGTCAACGAATACGGGGCGTTCCTCCACTGGGGACCGATGAAAGACCTGTTCTGTCCCTTCCGCGAACAGAAGATGCGGATGCAGAAAGGGCAGAGCTATCTGGTCTACGTCACCGTGGACGAGGAGAGCTATCGGCTGATGGCCACCGCCAAGGTGGACCGCTACCTGTTCCCTGCCAACGGAAACATCCGGCAATCGCCCGGACAGGTCTACCGGCACGGGGACGAGGTGGACATCATGGTCTGGCAGAAGACCGACCTCGGCTTCAAGGTGATTGTCGACAACCGCTACCAAGGACAGCTCTACGAAGGGCAGATTTTCCGTCCCATCCATTCGGGCGACCGCCTCAAGGCTTACATCGACCACGTGCGGCAGGACAGCAAGATTGACCTGACCTTGCAACCCACGGGACAACGGCAGACCGAGGAGTTCGCCGACACCCTGCTACGCTATCTTCAGGAGAACGGCGGTCGCTGCGACCTGGGCGACAAAAGCCCTGCAGAACTGATCCAAGACCGCTTCAAAGTCAGCAAGAAAGTCTACAAGAAAGCCGTCGGCACCCTCTTCCGCAATCGCCTGATTACCATTACCGACGACGGCATCCGCCTGGTGTAAGGCTCCAAAAACGACATTAGGCACACCTCACGGCCGGAGAGGCCCGAGGAGCTTCTCCACCAACCGTGAGACGGCGTAACGGTCGAGGTCGGCCTCCTTGACCCAGACATACTCCTCGGGGAGGGGCGGACGGTCTTGCACTTCCCACAGCCAGCAGTCGGCCAGGATGACGCGGTGCGTCAATACATGACGCAGGCCGCGGCACAACAGCGTCAGCCGTCCGCCAGCGTCAGGAAGGCGGTCGGGAGACAGCAACGGCGGCTCCCACAACCCCTGCCAGATGTCGCCCTCGGGACGGCGGCGGATGGCGGTCTCACCGTTACACCTTATATATACGTAGGTCATCCGAAGCTCGCTGACCTTGCCCGTCTTCCGCTTCACAGGCAATTCCCCGACGCGCTCCTCGCGGCAGGCCACACACGTCTCCTGCAACGGGCAAGACTGGCATTGCATCCCCTTCGGCACACACTGCAATGCCCCGAAGTCCATCATCGCCTGGTTGTAGTCGGCGGACTGACGCTCCGGAAGGAGTTGCTGCGCCAAGACCACGAACTCCTGTTTGCCGGCGGCGGTATTGATGGGCGTACCGATGCCGAAATGCCGTGCCAGCACCCGATAGACATTGCCGTCGACCACCGCGACAGGCAGTCCGAAAGCGAAGCTGCCAATGGCCGCAGCAGTATAGTCACCCACGCCCTTCAAGCGGCGCAACCCCTCCATGTCCTGCGGAAATCCGCCCATGGCCACAATCTGACGGGCCGCCTGATGCAGATGACGCGCGCGGCTGTAGTAGCCCAGTCCCTGCCAGAGGCGGAGCACCTCGTCTTCGGTAGCGCAGGCCAGACTTTCCACGGTGGGCCAACGCCCGATGAAGCGTTGCCAATAGGGCATCCCCTGTTCCACGCGAGTCTGTTGCAGGATGATTTCCGAGAGCCAGACGGCATACGGGTCGCGCGTCTGCCTCCAAGGCAACGTCCGTCCGTTTTCCCTGTACCACTGCAATATGGCGGAAGTGAAAGGCATCATTCGCCGCCGTCCGTTGGTTTCTCACTGAGCAGCAGCTCCATGTCGATCACGTCGAGCCAACGTCCGAACTTGCGCCCCACCTCACGGAAGAGCGACACTTGGCGGAAGCCCATCCGCTCGTGCAGATGGAGGCTGGGCTTGTTCTCCGCCGTGATGCAGGCAATCAGCGCACGGGCATCCGTCCGCCGGCACTCCTCGACGAGCCGCTCCACCAGTATGGGGCCGATGCCCTGGTGGCGATGAGCGTCCTCCACATAGACCGTGGTCTCCAGCGTGTGGCAATAGGCGGCACGCTCCTTCCACGGATGGGCACAGGCGTAGCCCACGACCGCCCCGTCCTGTTCGGCCACGAAATAAGGATAGTGCAGCTGTACGATGCTCCGACGGCGGCGGTCCATCTCCTCCACGGTCAGCGGTTCGGTTTCGAAACTGACCGTGGTCTCTGTCACATACTTGTTGTAGATGCGGGTCAACACAGGCATATCCTCCTGCCGCGCATCACGTAAGACAACCGGTGAATTGCTTGTTTCCATTTTCTTTTGTGTTGTGTGTGTAATGCACTGCAAAGATACTCCTTTTTTCCTTAGCCGGAGCGTTTCCCACAAAGATTTTTCATAAAAAATGGGGGAGCGGTGTCACAAAAGGGCAGTGTCATACGTTATATAGGTGAGTTATGGACGAAAACAGCAAACATTCCGGAGATACAGGCCAGCGCATTGTGGCTCTGCGCCCAGTGCTGATGGAGGCTGCCAGACGCATGGACAGAGGCGGTGCTTCGGCCGAGGACACGGTGCAGGAGGTCATGCTCAAGCTGTGGAATATGCGGGAGCGGATAGACCATCATCCCGACCTTCAGGCTCTGGCACTGACCATGCTCCGCCACCAGATTGTGGACGGCTGGCGACACCGGCAACTGGAGCACGGACAACGGGCGGAAGAACCCGTTTCCGACCATCCGGACTGCGACATCGAGCGGCGCGACGAACTGCGGCTCATCGGCGAAATCATCGGCCGACTGCCGCCGCTGCAAGCCCGGATTCTGCGGATGAAGGACATCGAGGGCTACGAGACGGACGAGATTGCCGCCCAGGCCGGAACTTCTACGGAAAACGTCCGGCAGTGCCTGTCGAGGGCACGGAAGACCATCAGACAAGAATACATCAAACTGACAACGACAAGACTATGGACATAAAGGAAGCACAGGTCTTGATAGACCGATACATGGACGGCGAGACGACAGCCGCAGAAGAGTGCGCCCTGCGCCACTTCTTCCGCACCGCAGCCGATGTGCCCGAGCAGTGGCGTCCGCTGCGCGCCCTCTTCGCCTACGTCGACGACGAAGCCCGGCAGGCCGGAAAGGCGGAAGGAAAGACCGTCCAGCTGCGGACGGAAAAGCCGCACCGTCCCATCAGCCGATGGTGGTGGACCGGAGCCGTGGCCGCCTCGGTGCTGGCCGCACTGCTGCTCTGGCCGAAGACCGACGACGGACGCAACTTTGCCGTGATTGACGGAGAGCGCGTGACCGACCAGCGCGTCGTGGTACGGGAGGCGGAGCAAGCCCTGCAACTGGTGGCCATCAGCGACGAGGAGGCTTTCAGTGCCCTTGACGATATAAACTGAAAAAAACAAAGACACGCAAAATATGTTGAAACGAGTATTATTCACGATGTTATGGACCGCCGTCTCGACACTCTCCGTCCACGCACAAAGCGGATTGGAGATTGACAAGGCTTTCGAACGCTACGGCCACGAGAAAGGGTGTAAGATGGTGGAGATGTACGACGCACGCCTGCACGGCTACCAACTCCACGTCTACAAGAGCCTGACCTACAAGAAGCAGGGAAAGGCCGTCGACGCACTGCTGAAAGTCGACCGCAAACAGGCGAAGAAAATCCGTGAAGTGGTGGAGGACGGACGCATCACGGGCGGCTATTACCAGATGCCTCCGCTGCCTTCCGGCATGGAACGCTACATTCTTTTCAGCAACGGTTCGGGAGGACAGGGAAGCCTCATCTACATCGAAGGCAACATGAAGCCCGGCGACATCATGAAACTTTGCTACACACGCACAAAATGAGAACAAAAACACTAAGGAATATGAAAAAGACAACATTTCTCGCCGCCCTGCTCCTCGTGGCAGGTGCAGGCAGCACACTGGCCGAAACGGCACAGGACACCACCGTTGTGGTCAACGACAAGAAGATTGTAATCGGCGAAAAGGACGGAGCCACCACCGTGGAGGTCTACGGAAAGGACGGCCAGACACTCAACAAAATCAGTGAGACGACCTACGTAGACGGACAGGAAGTGAGCCAAATCTACGTCTCGTCGCCCTTCTTTCGCTCTTCGTGGGAACGCTCCAGCCGCAAGAAATTCGAGGCACACACCGCCAACCTCTACTGGGGCTGGCGTTACATGGCGGGCAATCCCTTCTCGTTCTCCGCTCCCGGCACGCTCCACACCAAGAACGGGGCTTCATACGAACTCGGCATCGGGGCGTTCAGCGTCGCCCTTCCCTTCAGCCGCGAGAACAACATCGGACTGGCTTCCGGCATACAGCTGGGCTACACCCGCCACAACTTCGACACGGGGCACGCCCTCTTCATGGAAAACGACGTGGCCACCGTCCAGCCCGTGGAGGCCGACGAGCGCATCCGCAAGAGTTACATGAGCTACTGGTCTGTGCGCTTCCCCGTCATGTTGGAGTTCCAGCCCGATTTCGGTCGCCGCAACGCCTTCATCGGTGCCGGCCTCTCGTTTGAGTTCCGCACCAAGGAGCACTCCCGTTACAAGACGAAGCACGACACCTTCACGCCGGCCCGCGACCTGAGTATCAACACGGCAGGCATCAACTTTGAAGCATACATGGGATGCGACGGAATCATGGTGCGCTTTGCCACAGGACTTACGCCGCTGTTCAAGGGCAATCAAGGCCCCAAAGCCTACACCACCAGCATCGGCGTCGGTTTTTGTCTGTAATGCCTATTTCATCTTCCACTCTCCGTTGACCTCCACCATGGGGACGGAAATTTCCTCGCGGGTGGAGTCGGCGAAGTGGAGGAGGAGGAAGGCATGGGTCAGATGTAGGGTAGTGTCGAGGGAAGCCCGTTCGGCGGTGACGTGATGCAAGCCGCCGTGGTTCTCCCGCTGCTCCTCAAGGAAATTGCGGTACACCTGCAACATCTGGCTGCGGTAACCCTCAGGCAACGAATCGGCGACGGCCTTGCCGTCGAGGAACGCCTCGCAGTTGCCGGAGAGCAGTTCGTCGTAATAGCCCTTGGCGGCCTGCAACGCCAGTTCATCGGGGTTGGGTGCCTGGCTGCAGGCGGCAAGCAGTCCCAAGCACAGAAGGCAGAGCACGGAGCGGTGCTTTGCCTTCTTTTTTCCGGTCGTCAGCATATCGTATCTCATGGAAGAAACGGAGTTCGGTTATTTCTGGCGGATAAAGACATTGACGGGCGTGCCGGTGAGAGTCCAGTTGGCCCGCAGCTTGTTTTCGAGGAAACGCCGGTAAGGCTCCCTCACGTATTGCGGCAGATTGGCATAGAACACGAAAGTGGGAATCTGCGTGTTGGGCACCTGCGACACGTACTTTATCTTGATGTATTTTCCCTTGATGGAAGGCGGCGGCGTAGCCTCGATGATGGGCAACATCACCTCGTTGAGCTTTGACGTTCCTATCTTGATGGTGCGGTTGAGATACACCTGATTGGCGGTCTCCAGCACCTTGAAGATGCGCTGCTTGGTGAGTGCCGAAGCGAAGACGATGGGGAAGTCGGAGAAGGGAGCCATGCGCTGGCGAATGGCGTTCTCGAAGGTCTTGACGGCAATCTGCGACTTGTCCTCCACCAGATCCCACTTGTTCACCACCACCACGAGGGGCTTGTTGTTCTTCTGTATCAGCTGGAAGATGTTCATGTCCTGCGCCTCGATGCCTCGCGTGGCATCAATCATGAGGATGCAGACATCGCTGTTCTCGATGGCGCGGATGGAGCGCATCACACTGTAGAACTCCAGATTCTCCGTCACCTTGTTCTTGCGCCGGATGCCGGCGGTGTCGACGAGATAGAAGTTGAATCCGAACTTGTCGTATCGGGTGTAGATGGAGTCGCGCGTCGTGCCGGCAATCTCCGTCACGATGTTACGGTCTTCTCCGATGAAGGCGTTGATGATGCTCGACTTTCCGGCGTTCGGCCTGCCCACCACGGCAAAGCGCGGTGTGCCGTCCGCCACCTCGTCCACCTCGTCCGTCTTGAGTTTCGACACGACGAGATCCAGCAAATCGCCCGTTCCCGAACCCGTGGCGGCACTGACGCAGTAGGGGTCGCCCAGTCCCAGGCGGTAGAATTCATACTGGTCGTAGAGGTGTTTGCCGTCGTCGGCCTTGTTGGCCACAAGGATTACGGGGAGCTGGGAGCGGCGCAGGATATTGGCTACGTCGACATCCAGGTCGGTCAGTCCGTTCTGGATGTCCACCAGAAAGAGCACGAGGTCAGCCTCTTCGGTAGCCACGCGCACCTGCTTGCGGATTTCCTCCTCGAAGATGTCGTCGCTGTTGACGACCCATCCGCCGGTGTCTACCACGGAGAACTCGCGTCCGTTCCATTCACACTTGCCGTACTGCCTGTCGCGCGTCGTGCCTGCCTCGTCGCTGACGATGGCGTGGCGCGTGTTGGTCAGACGGTTGAAAAGGGTGGATTTTCCCACGTTGGGACGTCCCACGATAGCTACTAAATTTGCCATATCTGTCTTGCTCTTGTTGTTTCTCTGTTTGTTACTTACTCGGGGTTGTAGCCGAAGCTGTCCAGTTCCCGTTGCGACGACCGCCAGTCCTTGTCCACCTTGACAAAGGTTTCCAGGAAGATGGACTTCCCGAAGAATTTCTCCAGTGCCTTGCGTGCTTCGGTGCTCACCTTCTTCAGTGCCACGCCCCGGTGGCCGATGATGATGCCCTTCTGGCTGTCGCGCTCCACGTAGATGACGGCGTTGATGTGGATGTTGTGCTCCGTTTCCTTGAAGCGTTCCACGCGCACCTCCACCGCATACGGAATCTCCTTGTCGTAGTAGAGGAGAATCTTCTCGCGGATAATCTCCGAGACGAAGAAGCGGGCAGGCTTGTCCGTCAGCTGGTCTTTCTCGAAATAGGGCGGCGAGTCGGGCAGCAGTTCCTTGATACGCTTGAGCAGGAGGTCCACGCCGAACTTGTTCTTGGCCGACACGGGCAGAATCTCCGCGTTGGGGAGCAGCGTGTGCCATTTCTCCACGAGGTCGCCCAGCGTCTTCTGGTCGCTCTCGTCAATCTTGTTGATGAGCAGCAGCACCGGAATCGACATCTTCTGCACCTTCTGCAGAAAGTCCATGTTCTTCTCCGGCGTCTCCACCACGTCGGTCACGTAGAGCAATACATCGGCATCCTGCAAGGCCGACTCGGAGAAGGCCAGCATCGACTCCTGCAACTTGTAGTTGGGCTTGAGCACGCCCGGTGTGTCGCTGAACACGATCTGCATATCGTCGGTGTTGACGATGCCCATGATGCGGTGTCGCGTGGTCTGCGACTTGAAGGTGGCGATGCTGATGCGCTCGCCCACGAGGCGGTTCATCAGTGTCGACTTGCCCACGTTGGGGTTCCCCACGATGTTTACGAATCCTGCTTTGTGCATCTGCGTTAGTCTTTGGTTCAATCGGTTAAAGCCCCGGCCTGCGCCGACGGCTGTTCAGAAGAAACCGACGGGAGCCATTGAGCCTTTTGGTTCAACAGCCCCCGTCCGGGTTTCTGTCCGGTTTATTTCGCGCCGTCGTAAGCCCACTTGTAGTAGCTGGCTCCGTGTACGAATCCGGCACCGAAGGCGGTGAAGATCATGTTGTCTCCCTTCTTCAGTTTGGCTTCGTTGTCCCAGAGTGCCAAGGGGATTGTGGCGGCCGAAGTGTTTCCGTAATGCTCAATGTTGACCATCACCTGCTCCATGGGCATTTCCAGCCGCTTGGCCACGGCCTCGATGATGCGCATATTGGCCTGATGGGGCACTACCCACTGGATGTTGTCCTTGTTCAGTCCGTTGCGCTCTGCGATGAGGGCGCAGTCGTCGCTCATGTTGGTCACGGCGTAGCGGAACACGGTGCGCCCCTCCTGGTAGAGGTAGTGCAGCCGGTGGTCTACGGTGAAGTGGCTCGGCGGACATACTGACCCGCCGGCTTTCAGGTGCAGGAACGGAAGTCCCTTGCCGTCCGCACGGAAGTAGGAGTCCATCACGCCGATGTGCTCCTCCTCGGTGCCTTCCACGAGCACTGCCCCTGCGCCGTCGCCGAAGAGCGGACAGGTGGCGCGGTCCTTGTAGTCGACGATGGACGACATCTTGTCGGCCCCGATTACGATAATCTTCCTGTAACGTCCGCTCTGGATCATGGACGCGGCCACGTCGAGCGAGTAGAGGAATCCGCAACAGGCGGCCCAGAAGTCGAATGCGAAGGCATTCTTCAGTCCCAGCTTGCCCAGCACGATGCTGGCCGTGGACGGGAACTTATAATCAGCCGTCGAGGTGGTGACGATGACGGCATCGATGGTGTCGGGGTCTACCCCCGTCTTCTGCATCAACTGCTTGGCGGCCTTCCGGGCCATGTAGCTGGTGCCGAGGCCTTCCTCCGTCAGGATGCGGCGCTCCTTGATGCCTACGCGCGTCATAATCCACTCGTCATTGGTGTCCACCATGCGCGACAGCTCCTCGTTGTTGAGGACGTAGTCGGGCACGTAGCCGCCAACACCGGTGATTATTGCATTGATTTTTCCCATTGGACTTATTCTGCAGCTTCTTCCATTACGATGGCAATCTTACCACGGTAGTAGCCACAGGTGGGGCATACGGTGTGGTAAACATGGTATGCACCGCAGTTGGGGCATACTGCCAGTGTGGGGGCTACTGCCTTGTCATGGGTGCGACGCTTGAGTGTACGTGTCTTTGACTGTCTTCTTTTAGGATGTGCCATAATGCTTAATACTTTTTTATTTGTTATTCTTCAATTTTCAGGTTCGCCAGTGCGCTCCAACGCGGGTCTGCCGTCTGTGCCTCCTCTTCGCCGCTTCGGGCGGCGCCGCTCAGCTCTGCGAGCTTCTGCGTCATCACACTATTGCATTTTCCAGGTGCATGAACGTGCTTGATGGGTATGGCCAGTGCCACAAACTCATAGATGAGCCACGAGGTGTCGAGTATTCCTTCGTCCTCGTCCACCGTGATGGTGTCATCGTCGTCGGTATCGGTTTCCGCCCCCAACCGTGCCGTCAGCGCATGGTCAGCCACGACGGGCTGGATCATGTCCTCAAGACACAAGTCGCAGGGTACGGTCACTGTGCCCTCGGCATGAAAATGGAGTTCGAAAAAGCCGGCTGCCTTGCGTATAGACACCGACGCATGCAACGCTCCGCCTTTCACTTCCGAGGCGTCGAGAGCCTTGAAAAACGCATCGTCCAGAACGTACTCCCGACGCATTTCGTCGGTTTCCATCGTCTTCAGATTGATTTTGAAAGTCTCTAAACTACACATAATCGCACTTTTACGGACTGCAAAGGTACGAATTATTTGTGAATTACAAAGTAGGATGCTTGTTTTTTTTGCTTTTTAACGTCATTTCCGCCCCTAAATCAGTCATTTCCGATGCCTAAATCAGTCATTTCCGATGCAAAACGCACCGGCTTCCCAGCCCGTGCGTCCTGTCTTCACAAAAAGAGATAACTTTTCTATTTGGCGTTTTTGGTCTGAATGACGATGACCGACGTGGTCTTTTCGTCGCCACCGTATTTCTTGATGTTCTCGGCATCCTTGTACACCTGTATCGCGGAGATCTGGTCTGTGGAGACGCTGTTGATGTCGTCCACGCGCTCGCCGTCGACAATCACGCGGGTCGTCTCAGGGTTGGGCTTCTTCGCCTCCGTTGGCTGCTCCTGCCCTTTGGCCGCATCGCCGCGGATGCTGAAGGTGACGGGAATCACGTACTTCACGTCCACCGGCTTCCCGTCCTGTGTGCCCGGTGTCCACTTCGGCATTCCGCTCACCACGCGGAGCGCTTCCTTGTCCAGCGGCTCGCTGACGCCTTTCATGACGGCAGGATTGGTGACGTTGCCCTCCTTGTCTATCACGAACGAGACGAGCACCCGGCCTCCCTTCCCTGCGGCAACGGCATCGGCAGGGTATTGCATGTGCTCCATCAGATACTGGAGCAACTGCTGGTTGCCGCCCGGGAACTCGGGCATGGTCTCCACCACGTCATACACTTTCCCGTCGGCCTTCTTCCCTGCCGTTTTCTTTTTCTTGGCGGTTTTGGCTTGCTGCAAGGGCTGCTCGCCGACCACGGCCACCACGGCCCCGTCGCTCTCGGCCACGATGCGGTCGGCCACCTGTTTCGTCTTCTCGTCGGCAAAAGCCACGACAGCTACCGCTGCCAAAGGAAGAGCCAGCAGCAGCTTGGCTCTGTTCCATGCGTTTGATTTCTGCTTTTTCATCATTGTGATACGTTTTTTAAGTGAACTATGATTAAAGTTGTTTGCCAGGGCAAAACGCTCCTCTCCGACGGCTTTCACCACCAGGAGCAGCTGATACTGCCGGGCGTCGATGCCCAAGGACAGTACGGCCTCGTCGGCCTCGAACTCGTGGACTTCCTGCAACTCGCGGCGCAACAGCCACGCGGCAGGGTTGAACCACTGGACGACCAATATCAGGTTGCACACCAGAATGTCGATGCTGTGGCGATGGAGCATGTGGGCACGCTCGTGCGCCAGGATTTCGGTGGGGTGCTCCTCGTAGTCCTTCCTGCCCACCACGATGTAGTTGAACCAACTGAACGGGGCGATGTCGCCGTCCACCACGACCAGATGGCCGCCCTGTCCGTCTTCCGTCGGTCTGCCGCTCCGCAGCATCAGGCGCAGGCGGATTAGCGACACCACGAAGCCGACGGCGAACACGGCCACCCCGGTCACATACACGAGGAAGAGCAACTGCACCGCCGTCAGCGCGCCCGGGGACGAGGCATCCAACGGCTGTTCCGCAGCGGCCAGAACGCCGGCCAGATCCACCGCCACGGCCGAGACGGCCGGCGTGCGGTCCAGCTCCACCTGCACCAGCGGCACTGCCATGGCCGACAGCATCATCAGCAGAATCGCCATGCGGTTGAACGAGTGGAAGGTGTAGCGGCTCATGACCAGTTTGTAGAACAGGTAAAAGGCGATGAGGCACAGACCGCTCTTGATGGAGTAGAGAAAGAACATTCCCATGGTGCGTTGTCTTTTTTTTTATGAGGTTTCCCGAATTATCTGTTCTCTATCCTGTCGATGAGCTGCCGCAGCTCGTCCACCGAAATCTTCTCCTCTTTTACAAGGGCCGAGACGGCGTTGAGGTACGACTTGCCGAAGAACCGGTCAATCACATTCGTCAGACTGCTCCGGTGGTACTCCTCGCGCGTCACTTTGGCGAAATACTGGAAGCAGCGCGCGGTGATGGCGCGGTGGCCGAGAAAGCCCTTCTCCTCTAATATACGCACCAGCGTGGACAGGGTGTTCACGTGGGGGCGAGGCTCTTCGTAGCACGCCTGCAACTCCCGTATCTGCATATCGCCACGAGTCCAGTAGTGCTCCATAATCTCTTCTTCCCGATGGGTCAGTGTCTTCATCTTTCAGTCCGTTTTATTGGTTTACGGGTGCAAAGTAACTAAACTTTTTAGTTGAAGCAAAACTTTCCGCGTTAAAGAAACTAAAAACATTAGTTATTTAACTAAACCTCTTAGTTCAATGAAGGTTTCCCTGCGTTTTTCTCCCTACGGATGCAATAATCGCCGTGGCCATACGTTATATGGGGCAAATGAGATGGACAGACCGACAACAGCAGTTCAAGACCGCCCTCGTGGCGGCTGCCCTCGTGGTGGCCGCCGTCTCCCTGGCCGTGTCCAGATGGCTGGCGGACGATCTGGCGGAGGAGGAACACCGGCGCATGAAGATTTGGGCGGAAGCGTTGCGCACGCTCAACCAAGCCGACGGGAACGCCGACCTCTCCCTCGTGCTCCGGGTGCTGGAGGAGAACAACAACATCCCGGTCGTCATCGTCGACGAGGCAGGCCGGGTCACCGACTTCCGGAATCTGGCCGTGGAGGGCAAAGACCGGGCGGACTCCTTGGCTTGGCTGGCGCGGCAGGCCGGCCACATGAAACAGGCCGGGCACTTTGTCCGCATCGACGGCAACAGGGCTGGCGGCTATCAGCTCGTCTGTTACGACGACTCCATCCTGCTGAAGCGGCTGAACGTCTGGCCGTGGGTGCAGTTCGGCATGGTGGGCGTGCTCATGGCCGCGGTCGTCCTGGCCTTCCTCTCGTTCAAGCGTGCCGAGCAGAACAGCCTCTGGGTCGGCCTGTCGAAAGAGACCGCCCACCAGTTGGGCACGCCCATTTCCAGCATCATGGCTTGGCTGGAGCTACTCAAGGAGGAGCTGCCCGACAATCCCTACGTCGGGGAAATCGGCAAGGACGTGGCCCGTCTCGACACCATTGCCGGGCGGTTTTCCAAGATTGGCGCGACCCCCGTGCTCCAGACGGCGGACGTGGGGACGCTGTTGGCCGGTGCCGCCGACTACATCCGCAAGCGCACCTCGTCCCGTGTCGCCGTCCGCTGCCAGTTGCCCTCCGCCCCCGTCGAAGTCCGTCTCTGCCCGTCGCTCTTCGAGTGGGTCGTGGAGAACCTCTGCAAGAATGCCGTCGACGCCATGGAGGGATCCGGCACGCTCACCATCGTCCTCTCCCGGCGCGCCGCGTCGGTGTTCATCGACGTGTCCGACACGGGTTGCGGAATGTCCAAGGCTACGGCGAAGCGGATTTTCACGCCGGGGTTCACCACCAAGCAGCGCGGCTGGGGACTGGGTCTGTCGCTGGCGAAACGCATCGTGGAGGAATACCACCGCGGCAGCCTCTCCGTCAAAGCCACTGCGCCCGGCAAGGGGACGACCTTCCGCATCGTGCTCCGCGCGGAGGCGTAGTCCGGGGCTATCCTGCCCGTTGCTCGTTCACGAGGGCGCGCATCTCCTTCAGCAGGTCGCTGGCGAAGATGAAGTCGGTGAGCCGTTGGTTGGTCGACTGCATGATGTCGGCCGACACGCCCTGCCATTCCTTGTGCCCTTCGTAGATGAAGAGGATGTTCTCCCCGATGGTCGTCACGGAGTTCATGTCGTGCGTGTTGATGATGGTGGTGATGTCGAACTCGTGGGTGATGGAATGGAGCAGGTCGTCGATGACCAGCGAGGTCTTGGGGTCCAGTCCCGAGTTGGGCTCGTCGCAGAAGAGGTAACGGGGGTTGAGGGCGATGGCACGGGCAATGGCCACTCGCTTCTGCATTCCTCCGGAAATCTCGCCGGGGTATTTGCTTTCCGCCCCTACCAGGTTGACGCGGTCGAGACATTCGCGGGCGCGTTGGGTGCGTTCGCGGAGCGTCATCGGCGAGAACATATCCAGCGGAAACATCACGTTCTCCAGCACCGTCAGCGAGTCGAAGAGGGCCGCACTCTGGAAAATCATCCCCATCTCGCGCCGCATCATGACCTTCTCGCGCTTCGACATCTGCACGAAGTCGCGCCCGTCGTAGAGCACCTGGCCGCCGCTGGGATCCAGCAGTCCCACCAGCGTCTTCATCAGCACGGTCTTGCCGCTGCCGCTCTGGCCGATAATCAGATTGGTCTTGCCGTCCTCAAACACGGAGTTGATGTCTTTCAGCACCTCTTTGTCGCCGAAACTCTTGCACAGGTTCTTTACCTCTATCATCGTTGTAAATGGGTTGGAATATGGGAAACGCTATGATGCGGACTTACGACAGCAGTTGGGTGAGAAACACGTCGGAACAGAGAATGAGCACGCTCGACGACACCACGGCATCGGTGGAAGCCTTGCCCACGTTGACCGAGCCGCCCTCCACGTTGTAGCCGAAATAGGAGGGCACGGCCGAGATGATGAAGGCGAAGAACAGGCTCTTGATGATGCTCATCCACACGAACCACGACTGGAAGTCATGCTGCAGTCCCAGTGTCAGGTCGTCGGGCGGCAGGATGTGTCCCAGATAGGCCGTCCCGTAAGCGCCGACGATGCCCATGGCCGAGGAGAAGATGACCAGCAGCGGCATGATGGTCACCATGCCGAGAATCTTCGGCAGGATGAGGTAGCACGCCGAGTTGACCCCCATGATGTCGAGTGCGTCAATCTGTTGGGTGACGCGCATCGTGCCGATTTCCGAGGCGATGTTCGACCCCACCTTTCCGGCCAGAATCAGACACATGATACTGGAAGAGAACTCCAGCAGCATGATTTCGCGGGTGGTGTAGCCGCTGACCCACCGGGGCATCCACGGGCTTTGGATGTTGAGCTTCATCTGGATGCAGATCACCGCCCCGATGAAGAAGGAAATCAGGAGGACAATGCCGATGGAGTTGATGCCCAGTTGCGCCATTTCCTTGGTATATTCCTTGAAGAACATACGCATACGCTCGGGGCGCGAGAAGGTGCGTCCCATCAGAATCAGGAATCGGCCGAAATGCGTCAGCCAGTGGTGCAACAGTTTTATCATCGTGTCTGTACTTAATCCAGTGCAAAGGTAGCGCATTTTTGCGAAATAACCAAGCATTTGTCACCGGCTCGTGCGCCATTTGTCACCCGTTTGACGTAACTATTTGTTGCACAGGCCGTATCGGGAGCGGTAAACCGAGCGGAGCGGAGAAAAGCGGTCAAAGCGGTCATGGTCAAATCGGTCAAATTCGATTTTGAAAATGAAAATCTCTCGCGAACCTTATATATAAATATATATTAATAATGTCTATTTCCATATTGCGATTTTCCATTTTGAATTTGACCGATTTGACCATGACCGCTTTGACCGCCCCTTGTTTGAAGCCTCGTCAATGCCGCCTTTGTAACACGCTATAACCCACCTTCTTGGAACAAACCGGTGACAAATGGCGCACGTCCCGGTGTCAAACTATTGCAGAAACCGAAAAAAGTTCGTACCTTCGCACCCGGGCAACAGGACAAGGAGGCGGAATTTCCACTCTCTCGGCAGAGAGAAAAAACTTTCTCGGCAGAGAAAAAAACGGGGCAAGGGATGAGAGGTGAAAAAATCATCACAACCAATGTCATAAAATAAAGATTTTGTTGTAACTTTGCACCCGTAAAATGGCAGTTGATTGCCGGAACAAGTAAGAAGACGACGCAATGGACGAAATGACGAACAAGCAGCCGGAACAGTTGGTGCTCCGCGCCGAGGGACTGGTCAAGCAATATGGCAAGCGCACCGTGGTGAGCGACGTGAGCTTCGACGTGAAACAGGGGGAAATCGTCGGGCTGTTGGGACCCAACGGTGCCGGAAAGACCACCTCCTTCTACATGACCACGGGACTGGTCGTGCCCAACGGCGGCCACATCTATCTGGGCGACGAGGAAGTGACGTCCTATCCGGTGTTCAAGCGCGCAAGGGCAGGCATCGGCTACTTGGCACAGGAAGCCTCGGTGTTCCGCAAGATGTCCGTCGAGGACAACATCCTCTCGGTGCTGGAGATGACCGGCAAGCCGCGCGACTACCAACGGGAGAAGCTCGAAAGCCTGATCCGGGAGTTCCGCCTCGGCAAGGTGCGCAAGAACAAGGGCGACCAGCTCTCCGGCGGTGAACGCCGCCGCACGGAGATTGCCCGTTGTCTGGCCATCGAGCCGAAGTTCATCATGCTCGACGAACCCTTCGCCGGCGTAGACCCCATTGCCGTGGAGGACATCCAGCAGATCGTGTGGCAGTTGAAATACCGCAACATCGGCATCCTCATCACCGACCACAACGTGCACGAAACCCTCAACATCACCGACCGGGCCTATCTGCTCTTCGAGGGGCGCATCCTCTTCCAGGGCAGTCCGGAGGAGCTGGCCGTCAACCCCATCGTGAAGGAAAAGTATCTCGGCACCAATTTCGAACTGAAGAAAAAGGACTTCCAGAAGATGGCCGAAGCCAAGCGCCGCAAGGAACTGGAAGAGGACGAGGCGACAGCCCAATGAACATTTAACACCACATAGATTGATGAGAAACGCGATTTTGACCTTGCTGCTCGCATGGACAGCAACGGGCGTAAATGCCCAAACGGGAAGTTGGAAGGGAAGTCTGGACATACAGGGACTCAAGCTGCCGCTGGTGTTCCACTTCGCCAGTGACGGATGCACCGTCGACTCCCCTTCGCAGGGAGTGAAGGGTGTCAAGGCGGAGAAGACCGCCGCAGACGACCGTACCGTAAAGGTGACCATCCCGACCATCTCCCCCGAAGTGCTGGACCTCATCGTGACGTGGATTCCGACGGTGCAGTAGGGCAGTCTCACAGCTTCTCGCCGTAGCAGAGGTCGCCGCAGTCGCCGAAACCGGGAACGATGTATTTGTGCTCGTTCATGCCGCTGTCGATGGCGGCGCACCAGACGGTGGCCCGTCGGGCAGTACTTTGCGCACGGTGTCAATGCCCTCCGGCGTGGCAATCACGCAGGCTACGTGCAGCTTGCGCGGCTTGCCTGTCTTGTAGAGTGCCTCAATGGCGGCAGCCATCGAACCGCCCGTGGCCAGCATCGGGTCGACAAGCACCAGTGTCTTGCCCTTGACGCTGGGTGAAGCCATGTATTCGGTGTGGATGCCCACCTCGGTGTGCTCGCGGTTGGTGTACATACGGTAGGCCGACACGAAGGCATTCTCCGCCCGGTCGAACACGTGGAGGAAACCCTCGTGGAACGGCAGTCCGGCACGCAGCACGGTACCCACAATGATGTCGTCCTTAGGCACTTGGATGTCGCACGTGCCCAACGGTGTGGTGACAGACTTTGACTTGTAGTCCAGCGTCTTGGAAATCTCGTAGGCCATCAGCTCGCCCACGCGCCGGATATTGTTGCGGAACACCAGACGGTTGCGTTGGAAACTCTTGTCGCGCAGCTCTGCCATGTACTGGTGCATCACGCTGTTCTCTTCATCGAAATTGACAATCTTCATATACTGTTCTTGTTTTCGGATTCCTGTGTTTCTTATTACATAGAATGAATGGTCGTTGGTTGTTCCGGAAGGACTTTGCTTTCCGTCAGTCCTTCAAGCAACCAATAGGAATGACATACACTCCGTCTTTTCTTTGGTAGGCATACTTCCCGACGCCAATAATGACCGCCATGAATGAAGGGGCGGGCATCTTGTCGGTGTCAATATTATTGGCCAGTGCCAGGAGACTGGCAGCCCCTTCGTTGATGCGTTCTTCGCCGCCGATTTTAATTTCAAGGAGTGCATAACTGCCGTTGTGGCGATGCAGCACAGTGTTACATTCCAGTCCGTTGCTGTCTCTGTAATGGTAGAGTTCTCCATCCAGAGCCTCTGCATATACACGCAAATCCCTTACGACCAAGTCCTCAAAGAACAGGCCGAAGGTTTGCAGGTCATTCGTCAGGTCTTTTGGGCCAAGTCTCAAGACGGCAGTACCGATACTCGGGTCGACAAAGTGTCGCGTGTCACTGGTTCTGATGGCCGCCTTGCTCCTGATGTTGGGATTCCATGCGGTGAGGTCGTCGATGACGAAGAGCCTTTTCAAAGTCTTTACGTAGTCTGCCACCGTGTCCTCGTCCAGCGTGCTCGCATCGTTGGAAAGCATATCTTTGCGGATGGTGCTGTATGAGATTTGCTGCGAGATGTTTCTTGCATACGAGCGTAACAGCAACCTTGCTCTGTCTGGATTCCGCTTGGTCTTGTCCACACGCTGGATGTCTTTTTGGATAACGGAGTCCACGTAGTCAAAGGCTTGGTCGAGAGCTGCATTTCGGGAAATTAATGTGGCCCAGGGCCAACCCCCACGGCAAGTGAGGAATGCCAGTTCGTCCATGTCCATTTCGTTTTGCAACACGCCGAAAGTCTTGCCCTCGAATAAGTCCGCCAGACTGACGCTGCCAGTGGACTCCCCGGATTCATAGAGGCTCATCGTTCTCATCTTGACGTAAGCAAACCGGCCTGTTCCGCTGTGTACGGTCTCGTTGGCCTCGGGAAGGACCGATGAACCGGTCAGGATGAACTGTGAAGGCTCTCCCCGTCTGTCAACCTCACTGCGGATAGCGTCCCAAATGGCAGGCAACGCTTGCCATTCGTCAATAAGCCGTGGAGTGTTTCCTTCCAATAGGGCTTGTGGACTGATCTCTATGAGTTGTGTGCTTTGCATGAGTACGGAGGAGTCTCCCAAGTCAAGGATGCTCTTTGCGATTTGCTTGGCCGTGGTGGTCTTGCCGCACCATTTCGGACCTTCTATCAATACGGCTCCTTTCCCAAGGACTTTTCTCTCCAAGGTGCGGTCTGCTATGCGGTGTTTGTATTTTGCCATGACGGTGCGATTTTGAGTGCAAAATTACAAATAATATTTTAAGTATCCAACATTTCTAATGAGTTTTCGGTGATTTGGGACCAATTCGTTCGGTGATTTGGGACCAATTCGTTCGGTGATTTGTGGCC
>CAVJNH010000038.1:0-24193 GCA_963651005.1 Oscillibacter sp. MSJ-31 | reverse complement strand
CGCTACGCTCCGAGGAACGTACATCCCCCTGTGGGGACTCCCCATGTCAACCCATCAGAATTGCACTTCTATCTTGAAAGTGGGCCCGGGGAGCGTGTATGGCTTGCCCCGGCTCCGGCAACGCGCCGTCCGTCCGGCTCAAACCGCGCGTTTGCCGTCCGTTTGCAAATAATCGGGAAAACCTTTGGTTTATTCAGAAAAATTGCTTATCTTTGCAGCTATATTCCCGGACGGAAGGATTTGGGATGGAGCGTTGGGGCGGAAGAAGCCCGAGTGTGCACAGATAAAAGAGAAATGACAGCATGATACAATCAATGACAGGCTACGGGAAGGCGGTCGTGGCCTATAAAGAGAAGAAAATCAATGTGGAGATAAAGTCGCTCAACTCCAAGCAACTGGACCTCACCACACGCATTGCGCCGGTCTACCGGGAGAAGGAGATGGAGGTGCGCCAGATGATAGCCCGGCACCTGCTGCGCGGAAAGGTGGAGATGAACCTGTGGGTGGAGAAGGACGCGGCAGCCGACGCGGCCACCGTCAACACCGCACTGATGCAGAGCTACTACGGCCAGCTGCGCGACTTCGCCGAGGCCAACGGCATCGGGCAGCAGGTGGACTGGATGCAGACGCTGACCCGTATGCCGGACGTGCTGGCCAAGAACGAGACGGAGACGATGGACGACGAGGAGTGGGCCGTGGCCCGGCAGGCCGTGGAGGAGGCCGTGACCCGGCTGGTGGACTTCCGCAAGCAGGAGGGCGCGGCGCTGGAGAAGAAGTTCACGGAGAAAATCGACAACATCGAGGCACTGCTCCGGAGCATCGAGCCCTACGAGAAGAGCCGCGTGGAGAAGATCCGCAGCCGCATCACCGACGGGCTGAGGCAAATCCCCGACGTGGAGTACGACAAGAACCGGCTGGAGCAGGAACTGATCTACTACATCGAGAAACTCGACATCAGCGAAGAGAAACAGCGGCTCGCCAACCACCTGAAATACTTCCGCGAGACCATGGCCGACCAGGCCGGACAGGGCAAGAAGCTCGGCTTCATCGCCCAGGAGATGGGACGCGAGATCAACACCACAGGCTCCAAGAGCAACCAGGCCGAGATGCAGAACATCGTGGTGAAGATGAAGGACGAACTGGAACAAATCAAGGAGCAGGTGCTCAACGCCCTGTAAAACGCCCATGAAAGGAAAGCTCATCATCGTCTCGGCACCCTCCGGCAGCGGCAAGTCCACCATCGTACACTGGCTGATGGAACAGCACCCGGAGCTCCGGCTCTATTTCTCCGTCTCCTGTACCAGCCGTCCGCCGCGCGGCACCGAACGGGACGGCGTGGACTACTTCTTCCTCCAGCCCGACGAGTTCCGCAGGAAGATTGCCGCAGGCGAGTTCCTGGAATACGAGGAGGTCTATGCCGACCGCTTCTACGGCACCCTCAAGGCACAGGTGGAACGCCAGCGCGAGGCCGGACAGAATGTCGTGTTCGACGTCGACGTGAAGGGCGGCGTCAACATCAAGAAACACTATGGCGACGAGGCCCTGAGCCTCTTCATACAGCCCCCGTCGGTCGAGGAGCTGCGCCGCCGCCTCGAAGGGCGCGCCACCGACACCCCGGAGGCCATCCGGCAACGGCTGGACAAGGCCGAATACGAACTGACCTTCGCGCCGCAGTTTGACCACGTCGTGGTCAACGACGACCTCGAAACCGCCCAGCAGGAGGCGCTCCGGCTGCTCAAAGCCTTCATCGGATGAAGCACACAGGCATCTTCGGAGGGTCGTTCAACCCCATCCACTGCGGACACGTGGCACTGGCCGAGGCCGTGCTCCGACAGACCGGACTCGACGAGGTGTGGTTCATGGTGTCGCCGCAGAACCCGTTGAAGCGGCAGGACGACCTGCTCGACGACCGGCAGCGGCTGGCCCTGGCGGAGAAAGCCCTGGAGGGGCACCTCGGCATCCAGGTCAGCGACTACGAGATGCGGCTGCCGCGGCCTTCCTACACGTGGAACCTGCTGGAGGCCCTGTCCCGCGACTACCCCGACCGGGCGTTCTCGCTCATCGTCGGGGGCGACAACTGGGAGATATTCAGCCGCTGGCACTGTGCCGACGACATCCGAAGGAACTACCCCGTGGTGGTCTATCCGCGCCCGGGAAGCCCCATAGCCGTGGAGCCGAGGGAGGACGACCGCCGCCTGACCGTCATCGAAGCACCGCTCCTCGACGTGTCCGGCACCGCCGTCCGGAAGCGCGTGCGGCAGGGAGAGAGCATCTGCGGCATGGTGCCGGACTGCATCGTCGGCGATGTGGAACGGCTCTACCGACAACAAGAACAACACTGAGAACCCGAAAAAAACGAGAATATCATCATGGAGAGACTGTTGCGACTACTCAGCATGTTCTGGAGGCCAGTCCAGTACAACGCATCCTTCTTCGCCTTTATGTATGCACTGGGCTACTACTGCACGCAGACCGAGGTGCGCCTGCACCTGCGCGGTGCCGTCCCCTACGAGCTGTCGGCCGTGGAGCTGTTCTTCGACCTCTACCTGCTCTGTGCCGTGCTGACGTTCATCCCGCGCCCGGTGCGCCGCGTGGTCCGCGCCGTCGTGGCCGTGCTGCTCTATGCCGTGGCCTTCGTCGACCTGTTCTGCTACGTGCATTTCGAGTCCACGCTGACCCCCACCATGCTGATGCTCTGCTTCGAGACGAACGGACGGGAGGCCGGCGAGTTCCTCCGTTCCTACCTCGGCTGGGACATCATCACCTCGAAGACGGGTGTCGTACTGCTTCTGGCCGTGCTGCACACGGCATGGGCAGCAGCCGTCTGCCATTACAGACACCGCAAGAGAAAGACAGGGCCGCGGCTGGCTCCCCCCGTGGCGTGGACGCTCCGTGCTCTGGCCGGCATCGGCGTCCTGGCACTGTTCGTCTATTGCGGTTCGCGCTGCTGGGACAACAAGCTCGCCACCGTGCGCCTCATGGGCAAGCACGACCTCGGCGAGGTGGAGCACGAACTGACGCGGAAAGACTCCGCCAACCTCTATCTGCCCGTCTACCGTATGCTGTTCAGCCTCTATGCCAATCATCTGGCGGCGCGGCAGACAGACCGTCTCGTGGCCACCTCAGAGCACGTCCACGTGGAGGGCTGCGACTTCCGGAGTCCGCAGATCGTCCTCATCATCGGCGAGAGCTACAACAAGCACCGCTCCCAACTCTACGGCTACCGCCGACCCACCACGCCGCGGCAGCTGCGGCGCATGCAGGACAGCACCCTCGTGGCCTTCACCGACGTGGTGGCTCCGTGGAACCTGACCAGCTTCGTCTTCAAGCAGATGTTCTCGCTCCACAACATCGGCGACGAGGGAGACTGGTGTGACAGCCCGCTCTTCCCCGAACTCTTCCGCAAGGCCGGCTACCACGTGACGTTCCTCACCAACCAGTTCCTGCCCAAGTCGGGCGAGGCCGTCTACGACTTCAGCGGCGGCTTCTTCCTCAACGACCCCACGCTGAGCCGCGCCCTCTTCGACGAGCGCAACGGCCAGCTCCACCGCTACGACGAGGGACTGCTCCTGGACTACGACGCGATGGCGGCACGGAAACGCTACCCCCACCAGCTCACCATCTTCCACCTCATGGGACAGCACGTGGACTACCGCGCCCGCTTCCCGATGAAGACGCGCCGCCGCTTCACGCCCGCCGACTACCGCCGCACCGACCTCTCGCCGCAGCTGCAGCAGGTCAATGCCGACTACGACAATGCCGTGCTGTACAATGACTCCGTGGTGGACCAGATCATCCGCCGCTTCGAGAAGGAGAACGCCGTCGTCATCTACGTTCCCGACCACGGCGAGGAGTGCTTCAACGACCATACGCCCTTCTACGGACGGATGCACTCCGCCGACATCAACTACCGCCTGGCACGCGAGGAGTTCGAGATTCCCTTCTGGATATGGGCTTCCGACGAGTACCGCATGACCCACCCCTACGGATGGAGTGCCATACAGGCTTACCGCCACCGCCCCTTCATGACCGATGCACTGCCCCATACGCTGCTCTTCCTCGGCGGCATCCGTTCCGACTACTACCGCAAGGAATACGACGTGCTCCATGCCGACTACAACGCGAAACGGCCACGGCTGCTGAAGGGAACCACCGACTACAACAAACTCGACAAGACTCCGCGCCGATGAAGACCACACCGACACTGCTGTCGCGTCCCGAATGTGCGGCCTTGCGCGGACTGGCCATCGTGGCCATCGTGCTCCACAACTACTGCCATTTCATCGGCCCGATAGTCAAGGAGAACGAGTATCTGTTCTCGGTCTCCAACAACCTAAGGCTCATGCAGGTGCTGGAGCATCCCGACGGTCTGCTTGCCGTCCATCTCCTCTCCTACTTCGGCCATTACGGCGTGCCCGTGTTCCTCTTCCTCAGCGGTTTCGGACTGGTGATGAAATACGAGCGCGGCGAGGCCAGCCCCGACTCGTGGACGCGCCGCCTGTCCTTCGTCCGCTACCATTACCTCAAGCTCCTGCGGATGCTCGTCGTGGGGTTCACCGTCTTCCTCATGGTCGATGCCGTCACGCCGGGGCGTTTCCCCTTCCAGTGGGAAAACGTGGCGGCGCAGCTGCTCATGTATATTAACGTGCTGCCTACGCCCGACAAAATCATCTGGCCGGGCATCTACTGGTTCTTCGGCCTGATGATGGAGCTGTACGTGGTCTACCGCCTCCTGCTCTACCGCCGCCATTCCGGATGGACGGTGGCCTTGATGGCCGTCTGCTGGCTGCTTCAGGCGTTCTGCGACCCCGAGGGCGAGACACTGAACCGCCTGCGCTACAACTTCACGGGGGGCATGGTGCCCTTCGGACTGGGTGTTCTCCTGGCGCGCTGGGAGCGGTGCCGCGGAGCGGTGCCGCAGTGGGGGCGCGGCGTTTGGACGGCGGTGCTGTTGGCGGCGCTGGCGTTGCTGTTTGCGCTGAGCCTGTCGTTCCAAGCGTGGCTCTGGACTCCGGTCGTGGCCGTTGCGGGCAGTGTGGCCTTCGTCAAGAGCGTGCCTGCGACCGTGGGCCGTCTGCTGGTGTGGTTCGGCGGCATCTCCGCCGCCATGTTCGTGGCGCACCCCATCATCCGGAAACTCTTCATCACGGTGGCCTGGCGCGGCGAGATATACGACGGACTGGTGCTCTATGCCCTCGTCGTCGTCGCGGCTTCGTGGGCGGTGAAGGGCATCGTGGACCGTATTCCCCAACCGAAAAGTCCGGCGTAGCATGAAGGTCAAGGATATTGAACTGGCCAATATCAGCCGTTTCCGCGGCGAACTGATGGGAGCCGCCATGCTCTTCATCATCCTCTTCCATGTGGGTCTGCCGCGTTCCGATGCTTTCTTCGGCCTGCGCCGGTGCGGCAACATCGGGGTCGATATGTTCCTGTTCCTCAGTGGGGTCGGGCTGTGGTTCTCGTGGGTGAAGCATCCCTCCGCCGCCCGTTTCTATCGCCGCCGCCTGCTCCGCATCCTCCCGGCGTGGCTCATCATGTCCTCGCTGTACTACATTCCGCGCTTCAATCCGCAGACGGGTAGCGTCATTGACCTGATAGGCAACATCACCGTCAACTGGAACTTCTGGCTGCATGACGAATTGACGTTCTGGTATATTCCGGCAATCATGATGCTCTACCTCTGGGCTCCGCCCTATATGCGCCTCATCGCCGGACACCCCGTCTACCGCTGGTCGGTGGTGCTGATGGTGCTGTGGTGTGTCATGGTGCAGTGGATAACGCCGGTGCACCAGGCCGTGGGACACATCGAGATTTTCTGGAGCCGCGTGCCCATCTTCTTCCTCGGCATCAACATGGGTGAGGCGGTGCGCCGCGGGGTGCGCATCGAAGGGGCTGCCGTGTGGCTGGTGCTGGTCACGTTCGTAGCGTGCTTCGCCTCGTGCGTCTATCTGGAGCAGGTGTCGCACGGCCGTTTCCCGCTCTTTGTGGAACGCATGATTTATATTCCCCTGACGCTGACCGCCGTGCTCCTGCTGAACCGGGTGTTCCGGCGGATGCCACAGCGCGCCAACCGCTTCTGCGCCTTCTTCGGCGGACTGAGTCTGGAGGCGTATCTCATCCACAACCATTTCGTCATGGCGTGGATTGCTCCGTATCATCTGGGCTATTGGCCTACGGCACTGTTGACGGTCGCGCTGACCGTGCCTCTGGCGTGGCTCCTTCATCAACTGGTAAAACGACTGACGGCATGGCTATGAACGAGGTGGCGGTGTATGATTTCGATGGGACGCTGACCCGGAGCGATTCGCTGTTGGGCTTCATCCGTTACGTGTGCGGGCCGTGGGCCATGCTGTGGGGCTTCCTGCGCCATCTGCCCCTGCTGGTACTGATGAAGCTGCACTGCTACCCGAACTACAAGGCCAAGCAGAAGGTGTTCTCCCACTTCTTCCGGGGCATGGACATCCGCCGTTTCGACGGCTATTGCCGCCGCTATGCGGCCTCCCACCGCCGGATATTGCGCCCGAAGGGTGTCGCGTCGTTGGAGCGGGACTGCCGGGCAGGCCGTCAGGTGGTCATCGTCAGTGCTTCGGTCGACAACTGGGTTCAGCCGTTCTTCCCCGGAATCGGTGTGCTGGGCACGCAAGTGGAAGTCGTAGACGGCAGACTGACGGGGCGTTTCCTGACTCCCAACTGCTATGGCCGGGAGAAGGTGCGCCGCCTGTTGGAACGCTTTCCCGACCGCAGCCGATACCGTCTGACGGCCTATGGCGACAGCCGCGGCGACCGCGAGATGCTGGCCTTTGCCGACGAGGCTCACTATAAACCGTTCCGCCCATGAGAGAAACGCGTGTGGAACGGATGCTCCTCGCCGTGGTGGCTCTGCTGCTCCTCGTGCTCAATGGGCTGATGGTGGCCAAGCACGATGCGGCCTTCTCCGTCGTGGCCGACGACTATCCCAAACGGCTGTCGTATCTCTTCCACGTGTCGGGCTTCGACCCCAACAACTATGCCATCCTGACCGACTGGGGCATGAGATATGATGTGCTGCGCCATCCGCTGTTGCCCTACATGATGGCATTGCCGGCCTCGGTCAATGGGGCGGTGATGTCGCTCTTCGGCATCAATGCCGCGCTGTATATCTCGGCACTGATGGGCTGGGCTTGTGGTCTGGTGTCGGCCGGACTGCTCTTCCGCATCCTGCGGCGCATCGTGGGCGTGGCGGCGGAAGACGCGGCACTCCTGACCCTGCTGTTCTTCAGCATGGCCTATATACAGGTCACGTGCTTCGTGCCCGACCATTTCAGTCTCTCGCTCTGCCTCATCCTGCTGAGCCTCTATCTCATCGGGCGTGCGGCGAAGGAGGGGCGTGCGTTGAAGACGTGGCAGACGGTGCTGCTCTTCGTGTCGGCGGCAGGGGTGACACTGACCAACGGACTCAAGGTACTGGCCGCCGAATGGGTCGCCCGCGGACGGGGCTTCTTCCGGTGGCGGTTCTTCCTTCTGGCGGTACTCGTTCCTTCGGCATTGCTGTTGGGAGCCGGACTGCTGGAGGAGCGCATCTATGTCCATCCGAAGCAGCAGGAGCAGCAACGCTATTTCGAGGAACACCGGGCGGAGATGCTGGAGAAGGCGCGGAGAGACCACCAACGCTACAAGCACGCGCCGTGGGTCATCCACAAGGGGAAGGCGTTGGGACAGGGCGGACTGCTCCGGTGGACGGATGTGTCGACCTCCCGATGGGAATCCCTGACGGAGAACCTGTGGGGCGAATCCATCCAGCTCCATGAGCGGTATGTGTTGGAGGATGTGTTGACGAGCTTCCGGCCGGTATTGCTGGAATATCAGTCACTGTGGCCTTACGCGGTCTCGCTGCTGTTGTTCCTGCTGTTCGTGGCCGGCATCTGGGCGGGGCGCACCTGCCGGTTCCTGTGGATGTGCCTGTTGGGCATTGTCCCCGATGCCGTGATGCACCTCGGACTGGGCTTTGCCATCAATGAGGTGTATATCATGTCGGCCCATTGGCTCTATGTGGTGCCTGTCGCCCTGTCGTTCCTGTTCCTGCGGATCGGGGGTCGGCGGCTGGCGATGTCAAGGGTGGCGGTCCTGGCACTGACGGCTTATTTGCTGTGCCATAACCTCAGTCTGATTACCGATTGGATGCAACAGCCCCCGGCCTCGACCGCCTTCTGGTATGAATAGGCGGACAGTTCCTGTAAAAAACACTTTGAGAGATGAAAAGGATATTCAAGGATTTGTTCAAGATTCGCAAGGAGGAACGCTGGAACGCCGTCGTCGCCTTGCTGGTCATCGTGGTTCTCAACGGTCTGTTCATCGCGCGTCTGTCGCCGCTCTTCATGCAGGAGGGCTTCGGCCCCTATTGGAAGGTGTTCCTGCATGAGTTCCATCTCTCGGGCTATGACCCCTTGACCTACCTTGGCGTGACCCATTGGGACACGGTGTATAATGTCTACCGCCATCCGCTGCTGGCCTTCTTCATCTGGCCGCTCTATCTCATCAACAGCGGATGGAGTGCCTTGACGGGCGTCAACGGTGTCCAGTATGTCGTGGCACTGCCTGTCGTGTTGGCTTCGCTCTATTCCTATCTGTTTACGTTCCGCATCCTGCGGGAGTTCTTCAGCCTCTCCGTAGGCGATGCCACGCTGCTGTCGGCCTATTATTTCTCCATGGCCTATATCCTGTTGTCGGTCATCGTGCCCGACCACTTCACCATCTCGATGTTCCTGTTGCTGCTCACCATCTATGTCTCTGGACGCTGCATGAAGACGGGTCGCCGCCTGTCGTGGCGGCAGACGGCCCTGCTGTTCGTCGTTACTGCGGGGGTGACGCTGAGTAACGGCATCAAGACCTTCCTCTCGGCACTGCTGGTCAACGGCAGAGGGTTCTTCCGTTGGCGGCATCTGTTGTTGGGGGTATTGCTGCCTGCGGCCTTGATATGGGGTTTCTCGCGCTGGGAATACCGCACGTTCGTATGGCCGAAGGAACAGGCGCGGGCGGTCGCGAAACAGCGGCAGGCCGAACAGCAGCGACGCTTCATGGCCGGGCTGTCGGACGGGGAGCGGCAGAAGATGGAGCAACGGCAACAGCGGCGCGACCGGGCACGGGCGCGTCAGGCGGCCAAGACGGGGAAGCCGATGGAGAAGACGGGGTTCCTCAGTTGGACCGACACCACCACACCGCGTGTCGAAACCGTCTATGAGAACCTGTTCGGCGAAGCCATCCAATTTCATCAGCAGCATTTCCTGGGCGATACGCTCGTGTTCCGTCCGGTCTTTGTGCGCTATGACTGGATGGTCAGTTACGGGGTGGAGGCCGTCGTCGTCGCACTGTTCCTGGCCGGGCTGTGGGCCGGTCGCCGCAATCGGGTGTTGTGGCTGGCGCTGTCCTACTTCGCGTTCGACATGGGCATCCATCTCGTTCTGGGCTTCGGCATCAACGAGATTTTCATCATGGCTCCCCATTGGCTCTTCGTCGTGCCCTTTGCCACGGCGGCCTTGCTCCACCGCCTGCATGGAAAACGCCGGGCCATGCTCCGTGTGCTGACCGTGGTTCTGTCAATCTATCTCTTGGCGTACAACGGCGTACAATTGGTGGATTTCCTCCTCACGTCAGACATGACGCTTTGAAAAAGTGCAGGAAATGCACGGAATGATTGGGGACGCAAAATATGTGTTACTTTTCGTAATGCCATTCTGCTTTTTTTGCCGTAACTTTGCACTGTTATCCTAAAACAACAAAACATGAAAACAACAAAGAAACTCCTATTGGTCGCTCTTGCCGCCGTTGGCGCAACGACCGTACAGGCACAGGGACTGAAAGATGCCTACAAAGACTATTTCACGATTGGTGTGGCTGTCAACAAACACAACATTGCAGAGCCGGAACAGATGGCACTCATCAAGCGCGAGTTCAACAGCCTGACGGCTGAAAACGACATGAAGCCGGTTTCGGTACATCCCAAGGAGGGCGTGTGGAACTGGGGGGCTGCCGACAGCATTGCCGACTTCTGCCGACAGAACGGCATCAAGCTCCGCGGACACTGTCTGGCCTGGCACGCCCAGTTCTCCGACTGGATGTTTACCGACAAGAAAGGCAAGGAGGTGAAGAAGGAGGTGTTCTACCAGCGTCTGCGCGAACACATCCATACCGTGGTGAACCGCTACAAGGACATCGTCTATGCCTGGGACGTGGTGAACGAGGCCATGGCCGACAACAATATGATGCCGATGCGCCCGGGAGAACAGCCGTCGCCCTACCGGCAGAGCCGCCTGTTCAAGCTCTGCGGCGATGAGTTCATTGCCAAGGCTTTCGAGTTTGCCCATGAGGCAGACCCCAACGCCCTGCTGTTCTACAACGACTACAATGCCGCCGACCCGAAGAAGTGCGAGCGTATATATAATATGGTAAAGAAGATGCAGGATGCCGGAGTGCCCATCACGGGTATCGGCATGCAGGGGCACTATAATATCTATGGCCCGTCGGAACAGGATGTAGATGCCGCCCTGACCAAGTATTCGCAGTTGGTGAAGCACATCCACATCACCGAATTTGACATCCGCACCAATGCGGAGATGGGCGGACAGCTGCAGTTCTCGCAGGGCAAGTCCGCCGGCATGGCTCCCTATATCTCCACGTTGCAGGAAGACCAGTATGCACGGATGTTCCGTGTTTTCCGCAAACACAAGGACGTGATTGACAATGTGACGTTCTGGAACCTCTCCGACCGCGACTCCTGGCTCGGTATGGCAAACCATCCGCTGCTCTTCGACGAGAACTACAAGCCCAAGAAGGCCTACGCCGCAGTGATGAACTTCAATGCTGCCCTGGACCGGTATCAGCCGAAGGAAGACTTTGTACCCAACCCGAAGAACCAGCCCGGACAGCAGTATCCGATGGTCAACTCGGAGGGTTATGCCCGCTTCCGCATCGTGGCTCCCGATGCCAAATCGGTCATCGTCAGCCTCGGACTGGGCGGACGCGGCGGTACGGTGCTGCGCAAGGACAAGGACGGCGTGTGGACAGGAACCACCGAAGGCCCGATGGACGAGGGATTCCACTACTACCATCTGACCATTGACGGTGCGGTGGTCAATGACCCGGGTGCCAACAACTACTATGGCTCGTGCCGTTGGGAAAGCGGTATTGAGATTCCTGCGCACGATCAGGCCTTCTATCAGAACCGTATGGACGTGGCCCACGGCAATGTGCAGCAGGTGCTGTTCCCCTCGGAGAGTACCGGCACCGTGCGGCGCGCCTTTGTCTATACGCCGCCGACATACGGCAAGAACAAGAAGGAACGCTTCCCCGTGCTCTATCTGCAACATGGCTGGGGTGAGGACGAGACGGCCTGGAGCAACCAGGGACACGCCAATCTGATTATGGACAATATGATTGCAGAAGGCAAGTGCAAGCCGTTCATTATCGTGATGACCTACGGAATGACCAACGATGTACGCTTCGGACGTATCAACGAGTTTACGGCCAAGGAGTTTGAGACCGTATTGGTGGACGAACTCATCCCTTATATCGACGCAAACTTCCTGACCAAGGCCGACCGCAACAACCGGGCTATGGCCGGTCTGTCGATGGGTGGATTCGAGACGAGGCTCATCACACTGCGCCGTCCGGAGGTGTTCGCTTACTGGGGATTGCTCAGCGGTGGACAGTATGAGCCTGCCGACCTGGAAGGCAAGGGCGACGTGAAACTCATCTTCCAGAGCTGCGGCAGCAAGGAACGTCCCGAAGCCGTCAACGCTTCCACCGCGCGTCTGAAGGAGGCCGGATTCAATGCCGTGGGACACGTTTCGGAGAATACTGCCCACGAGTTCCTGACTTGGCGGCGTGCCCTCCACACCATGGCTCCGCTGCTGTTCAAATGACCGTCAGGCGACAGACCATAACTAAAACAGGGAGCATCCTCATGGGTGCTCCCTGCTTTCGATAGGTATGTCTTGCGTTTTGGTCTGCGATTACTCGGCAGAGAGGGTGAAACGCTTGAAGTCCACAATCTTGAGGTCCTTGTCCTGCTTGGCGAGCCACTGCGAAACAGAAGCCTTGTCGCCGTCGCCGAACTGGAACTCCTGGTCTACGAGGCAGTTCTCCTTCAGGAACTTCTGCACGCGACCCTTGGCGATGTTGTCAATCATGTTCTGGTTGAGCGTAGCGGCCTTTTCGGCAGCAGCCTTCTCCTTGATTTCGCGGGCTTCCTTGGCCTGCTCCTCGGTAATCCAACCCTTCTTGAGGTTGCTCTCGATATGGTCGTCAGAGTCCACGTGGGCGGGATTGATGCCGGCCTTCTTCAGCACGCTCTCCACGTACTTCTCCACCTGCTCCAGCTTGGTCTTCTCCACGGCGGTCTTGTACTCCTCGTCAAGCACCTCCTGGGAAACCTTGGAAGCGTCGAGAGCCACGGGCTTCATGGCAGCCACCTGCATGGCGAGCTTGTGGCCGATCTCGGCAGCGGGCTTGCTGGTCTGCACCATGGTAGCCAAGGTGTGCTTGCCCATGTGGTCGTAGACCTCGATGTTCTCGCCTTCGAGTACGTTGTAGCCATCGAGTTCCATCTTCTCTCCGGTGATGCCGGAACGCTGGGTCACAGCGTCCTGGACTTTCTGACCGTCAGCGAGGGTCAGTTCCTTCACGGCCTCCAGGCTCTTGGCCTTGGCAGCCACGGCGGCATCGAGGATGCTCTGGGTGAGGGCAATGAAGTCTGCACCGTTGGCCACGAAGTCGGTTTCGCACTTCAAGGCGATGATGGCGGCAAAACCGTCTGTCACCTTGGTGAGAACACAACCGTTGGACGTTTCGCGGTCGCTACGCTTGGCAGCGATGGCCAGACCACGCTCGCGGAGCAGTTCCTTCGCCTTGTCGAAGTCGCCGTCGGCCTCGGTCAGGGCTTTCTTCACGTCAGCCAGACCAGCACCGGTCATGGCGCGGAGCTTCTTGATATCTTCAATTGAAATAGCCATAATCTTTTGCTTTTTTAGAGTTGATGATTAAACCTTAATGTTACTCGGCGGCAGGAGCGGCCTCTTCGGTTGCGGCTGCAACGGAAGCCTCCTCAGCCTTGGAAGCTTCTGCAACAGGAGCTGCCTCTACGGGAGCCTCTGCAGCTTTGGGTGCCTCAGCAGCCTTACGGGTTCTGCGTGCGCCACGCTTGGCCTGTGCCTCTTCGGCATCGGACTCAGCCTGTGCCTCGGCAGCCTTCTCGTCGGCCTTCTCCACCTTGCGCTCTTCGAGCCCCTCGGTGATGGCTGCGCAGCAGGCGTCGAGGATAATCTCTACGCTGTCCTTTGCATCGTCATTGGCGGGAATCACGAAATCGATGTTGTTGGGGTTGGAGTTGGTGTCCACGATACCGAACACGGGGATGCCCAGACGATTGGCCTCACGGACGGCAATCTGCTCTTTCAGCACGTCAACGACAAAGAGGGCAGAAGGCAGGCGGGTCAGGTCGGCGATGGAACCGAGGTTCTTCTCCAGCTTGGCACGCTGGCGGGAAATCTGCAGCAACTCACGCTTGGAGAGGTTGCTGTATGTGCCGTCCTGCATGAGCTTGTCGATGTTCGTCATTTTCTTTACGGCCTTGCGGATGGTCGGGAAATTGGTAAGCATGCCGCCCGGCCAGCGCTCAATCACGTAAGGCATATTCACGGCCGATGCTTTGGCGGCGATGATTTCCTTCGTTTGTTTTTTAGTAGCGACGAACAGGATTTTCTTGCCGCTCTTGGCAATCTGCTTCAGTGCGTCGGCAGCCTCGTCAATCTTGGCTACGGTCTTGTGGAGGTCAATGATATGGATGCCGTTGCGCTCGGTGTAGATGTACTGAGCCATGGCGGGATTCCATTTGCGCTTCAGGTGGCCGAAGTGGCATCCGGCCTGAAGCAGGGTATCAAAATTAGTTCTTGACATGTTCTTGATGCTTTTAATTTGTTGTTTACTTTCTTTTTAATTCTTGTTGTTAGAACCAGCCGACAGGTAATCCGGTTGTAGAGTCCTGCCGGTTTAGATGCTAAACGTGTCCGGCAACCGTTAACGCTTACTGAACTGGAAGCGGCGGCGTGCCTTGGGCTGACCCGGCTTCTTGCGCTCGACCTCACGGGAGTCACGGGTGAGGAAGCCTTGCATCTTGAGGGTCTTCTTGTCTTCGGCGTTGATCTTGACGAGGGCGCGGGCAATGGCGAGGCGGAGTGCCTGGCTCTGGCCGGTGAAACCGCCGCCGTCGAGGTTTGCCTTGATGTCGTATTTCTCGGCCACCTCAAGCAGGTTCAGCGGTTGCTTAACCACGTACTGCAGGATAGCGGTGGGGAAATATACACTGATGTCTTTCTTGTTGATCGTGATCTTGCCTGTGCCTTCGCTCAGGTAAACGCGGGCTACGGAACTCTTACGACGACCGATTGCATTAATCATTTCCATCTTCTATCTTTTATTTATACTGGTTAATATCAATTGCTTTGGGCTGCTGTGCCTCGTGCTTGTGCTCTGTGCCGTTGTAGATGTAGAGGTTGTTGAGCAGGCTGCGTCCGAGCGGACCTTTGGGAAGCATTCCCTTCACGGCGTGCTTCAGGATGCGCTCCACACCGTAGGGCTGCTTGCGCAGCATGGCGGGAGAGGTGAAACGCTGTCCGCCGGGATAACCAGTGTAGCGGGTGTAGACCTTGTCGGTTTCCTTCTTGCCGGTGAAAACCACCTTGGCTGCATTGATGATGATAACGTTGTCGCCACAGTCCACATGAGGTGTGAAGTTGGGCTTGTACTTTCCGCGGATGAGCTTGGCTACTTTGGAGGCGAGACGGCCGACCACCTGATCTGTGGCATCGATCACCACCCACTCCTTCTTAGCTGTTTCCTTGTTGGCGGAAATAGTCTTGTAACTCAAAGTGTTCATTTTACTGTTTGATTTTACTACTAAAAAACTTTTTTATTTTTTCTTGCTCTCTTATGCACAGACAAACACCACAACAGGGGTCTAACTCCCTGCAGCAGTCTAACGTCTTGTGCTGAACCGTGATTCACAAACCGCTTTGCCCGGCCAAAGGCACCGCTATTTACACACGATTCACGGGGATTCTAAGTCTCTCCCCAATAATCGGACTGCAAAGGTACAACTTTTCTTTCATCCCTCGGAGAGATTCAGACTATAAAGTCTGTGATTTAAGAATATTTAACAACCGTTTGGGATAGGCAGCCCCATCGAGCAAGGCATTGATCATCGTGAACGATGTGGAACCGGTCGAACAACTGGTCTATCTCAGTTTTCTTCATCGGCAGAAAGGTCTGGCAGATATATATATCCTTGTGCGTCCATCATCTCCTTGTATCTTTCTTGTAAACCATTTAATTTTCTTGTAAATCTACATTTTGCAAAATACCTGAATTACAGCACGATATACATCTTTTCTTGTAGCAGTGGCATTTTTCTTGTAAATCTCCCCCGTCTTACCGACTTTCACACAAATACCACAACCGATTCTTGACGTATATCTTTCCATCTTTCCTTAAGGAAGCGAGCAGATTGGTCACCTTATTGTATTTTTGCATATCGTTCAGCACTTCAGGCAACTTGTCGGTCAGCAACTCTTCAAAGTCTTTTCTTGAGGCAGAGTAGAACTTTTTCAGATAATCCAAAATCAACTGCTTGTAATAAGAGTCATCAAAGCTCTTGTTCTTGATGTAAGAAGCCTTGAACCCAACATGTTTCGAGTTTTGTACAATCTTGTACGACAGATACAGGTTGGTCTTTCTTCCTTCCACAAATCCTCTTTGTCTGAGATGCGCTATCGCATCGTTTGTCAAATCGGCATATTTCTTCTTCTGTACCTTGTCAAGCATTATAATATCAGGAAGTGACAAATCGGGGGTATTTACAAGGATTCGAGCAAAATTCTCGTCCAGTACTTTCCCTTGTATCTCACATCTTACCTTATCTTCGGTGATTGTGTACGAGGGCATCGGGAAGAACCTCTTCTTTTGCTGGACGAACAATTTCTTTATTCCTCCACCTTCTGTATCCGCCATTCCTACATTGCACATGGCCTCCATTAGGAACGGATTGCGATACCGGGAGTCTGGGCAATCCTTTTCGACCACATCTTCTACCGAACGGGGTATAAATCGACCATAGTTCTGAATGACCAGTTTTTCGTCCTCATACTCCAACAGCTCTATTCTTGTGCTCATCCCATAATCTTGATGTCCGATGGCATTGTTGATGGGTTCCCGTAACGTAAACATATCATAGCGGTTCATATTCTCCGGGAAGATGTTTCCACTAATCGTATAGACGTAGCTGGTATTTCTGATATACTCTTTTGTAATCTTGTCCACCGCTTTGAGCATCGGAATATGGAAGTTGCGGAAATCTTTGTTCGAGTCATCTTTGGTGAGCAGTTTCCAGCGGATAATGCACACTGCCGGTGAGAGAAAATGTTCTGACTCCTCTTTTCCCAACAAGATGATGGCCGTATTGGTGATTTTCCCTGACCGGGTTATCTTGGCTTTGTTAAGGAATGTCATGTCGTCCCAACCTTCTACCTCTTTGGCTCTCGACTGGAATTTTTCAACATATTTTTCCTTTGCCATACGGATTGCATCCGGGTCAAGGTCGTCAATGGTTGCGTCTTCAATGATATTGGCAGTCCAGTCTGCAAAAACGCCACTTGGCTCCGAGAGTATCTTTTGTTTGCGTTCCGGGGTCATCTCGACAAGTGAATCCGCTATGCGCTGCCATGCTTTCCGATGTGCATACACCGGCTGACGCGGCTCATGTTTCGGGATATGTATCACCCATACTGTCTTGTGTGTGTCGCTGGTGATGAATTCTTCTATACGAAGCCCCTCTGATGAGAGGTTCACACATTGCTGTGTTAATTTATAGGTAGCATTCTGAGGATTTGCCGGTTCACCATTGAATGTCAACATTGACAAATCTGTACCAATTATCTCCAGAGTGTGGTTTTGCACTCCTATCAAGAGTTCTCCTCCCTCCATGTTGGCGATAGCCGACACATAGGAAACGACATCTTCACCCTCTTTTCCACAGAAAGAGTTCTTCAGATTCTTCATTTCCTTCCATTCGCATCTTGCGTTTTCTTCTGGATAACGTAGGCGGATATGTTGTTGTAGCTCTTGCTCTGTCATACCTTTTATATATTTTGATGCCATTAAAATGATAACGAAGTTTGAATCGGTTCATTGCCCTTTTCTTTCTTCTTCCTCGTTTTTTTCTCCCTTGGCTTTTTTCGCCTCAACACGACAGTTCTCCTTGTATTTGTCCAGGTTCTTTATGTCTATAATCTGTTGCATACTATATTGTCTTTTTGTTCTTTGACTTATTTCTGTATCAATTGGTTTAGTGTTTCCATCACTTTTTCCCGTTCACCGCTACCTTTGGTTGAAAGTCTCAACAGGGGCAGTCCGTAGTTTTTAAGAATGTTGTTCTTCATCAAGTCGCGTTGATGTTGCTCCGTTTCGTCATTATGGAAAGAATAACCGTCGGTTTCAATCGCAAGGACTGGCAGTTTACTCACACGGTTGATAATAAGGAAATCCAAATGTGTGCTATAATTGGCGGCATACTTCAATTCTTCTTCCGACATGAGTGATGTGTCTTTCACGACTTGTCGCAGGGGGATATGGCAAAGCACTTCAAGGCTGTTGTATCGGTTTTCCGAAGAAACGATGTCACACAACAAGACGTATGTCAAGTTCTCCGAGGCATATTCCGATATTTGCGGATGACTTTCAAGGAACGCCATTCTTTGTTCTGTATATTGCGCATAGAGATAGTCGAAGATGGAGGCCAACTTGCTTTTCGTCACCGTACAGTTGTTGTAGGCAATGTAGTCGAGCAAGTCGGTGATGTTTCCTTTCTTCTCCTGTTTATTGCCCGTAACTACCAGACAGAACTTCTTCTTTGCTCGTGACACTGCCACATTCAACATATTGGCATCATCAGCAAAGTCGGAAATCTGGTTGTCAACAACGCTCATGACAATAGCATCCTTCTCACGTCCTTGATACTTGTGTATGGTTGCAATTTCTATTTCTGGCAGTTCTCTGTGAAAAGCCTCCACTTGATTGTTGTAGGGTGTAATGATGCCAACGCTTTCATAACCTTGCAGTTTGGGCATGATACTTTGTTTCACCACATCAATCTCTCGTTGGTTGAAATGGTTCACACTGTGATTACCCATACTCGTCGTTTCCGCATAAAGAACATCTTCCTCTCCGTTGTCTTCTGTCATGATGAGCAGGTTGCCGCCGTAGAACTTTTGGTTGCAGAAGTTGATGATGCGTGGGTGGCAACGGTAGTGTTCGCGCAGCAATGTCTCCGGTACGTTCTTCACCACATCGAGTACCGACTGCAAGAAACTATTTTTGGCACAGTCATATCCTTCGGCTATCTTGTATTGCCTCATGATGACATCAAACTTTTGCCTGTCGTCATCCGTCACCACGTTGGGCAACTGCAATGTGTCGCCAACAATCACAGCATTATAGGCACAAGTCAATGCCAATGCTCCCGTTTCTACGGACACTTGCGAAGCTTCATCCATGATGATATAATCGTATGGTTTACCCGAAAACAGGCAAGAGCGGGCGGAAAATGTGGTACTGAGAACTACGGGATATTGTTCTGTCAGGACATCTCCATGCAATCTCAATTCCTTCATGTCAGAGAATATCGGGCGTTCTTGCTTGCTGTAATGGTCAGCCAACGAAGACTTGAACAGACGCATGGACAGTTCCGTCAGAGTATCGGTCAATTCTTTGGCATCATATTTCCTAAGTTCTTCTTTGATTTCCGTGATGCGTTCTGCTATCTCGTATTGGCGGTTCAGATAATAGAGAGCCTGCAATTCGTGGACAAACTCCGTAAGGTCGGTACGGTTAAATTCGCTCTCAATATGCAGTCTATGGCGACAGACCCATTTCATCCACAGCCTCTTCAGGCGATACCACATCTTGGCAAACCAGCTTGTGGGTTTTGACTGTTCGCCATCGGTCATGGTCTGATACTCCAACCAAAAGGAGATGATGCGTTTGGATTGGGCACGGCGATATAACGGCATATCCTCGTCCATGCCGTTATCCATACAGAAATGTTTCCACTCCAAAGCAATGGCTTGCTGTTCGCTTTGCAACTCCGCTTTCTCATTTTGCAGGACATACACGTTATCGAGTTGCAATAAAGTGTTATGCAAGTCACGCTTTAGGCGCTGACTGTCAGCAACTGAGACGCTCCAGTCTTTACATTCCGACGGAACGACAGGTTGATTTGCAATGAATGCCTCCTTGTTCCCTTTGCTTCCAAGCGCTGCAACGATAAAGGACAATCCATATTTCTCCAACTTCTCCTGCACATTGGCCGTGGCAGAATTGTTGTTGGAAACGACCATCACTGTCTTGCCAAGTCGCACGATGTTGGCAATGATATTGAGGATTGTCTGCGTCTTACCTGTTCCCGGAGGCCCCTGTATCACGCTCAATTGATGTTCGAACGCAGCCGCCACTGCTTTCTTTTGGCTGGCATTACATCCGAATGGATAAATCAAGTCGGTATGTTTCAAATTACTTGGTTTATGTTGGTCTGGATTAAGATAGCAAGCAGCAGCCGTCTTGTAATCCATAAAATTCACCTGGGCATACAAACCGGAAAGCAAGCCGCTGCCAGTTTCTTCATTGCGAAGAGAATTGATTGCTGCCACTTCTTTCATATACGCAAAGGTGTCTTTGGCTCGTTGCTCACCTAAACAGGATGTTACCACTTGCACTCTGCCCGTGGCATCATCCTCCACACAGCCATTGTTATGAACTACGCGCCAATACACATTCTCCCCTTTGACGAACTTCCACACTTCCCGAATGTCCGTTTTTTCAGTGCCATCAATGTACACCTTGCTATTGGCTACATCTATCCACTCGGAATTGCTGAGCCATACCACCTTGTCAGCCCCATAAATATACGCCTTGGGATTATTTTTGAAGCGCACACGAAAAACATTCGACCCATTCCGTTCGATAGAGTCGATTTGCGAAGTCTTTGCCTCGCCATTGAGCAATATAAAGTGGCGCGATAAGTCCATGATTATAATGTCGAACGCAAAGATAATGAATATTCCGCTAAATGGACACATTTAGCTTGAATATTCTTTGATTTTAACAGTTACACTGGTTACTGAACCGCATAGGTGCGGTAGACCAGATAGCAGCCGTCGGCATCGAGGGTGAAGCGAGGACTGGCCGATTCGTTGAGGGTGCCTTGCCACAAGGCTTTGTAGGGATAGGAAGACCAGCGCAGTCCTTCGGAAGTCAGACGGGTGGCTCCGAAGTTGAAGATGCTGACCTGCTGCCGCTCGAAGCTGTCGAAGGTCTGCCGACCTTCGCCCACGGCAAACCAGCCATAGTCGGTCAGCATGATGGGCTGGATGTGCAGGTCCTGATAGTAGCGCACCATCAGGGCGATATTGGCGAGGGTGTGGTCTTCCCTCATCCCCGTAGCGCCGAGATAGGCCAGACGCAGGCGGTCGTTGCCGGACGGCGTGCAGTGCGCCAGACAGTAGCGCGTGGCTTTGGTGAGGTCGTTGTCATCCTGTTCGCAGACCTGTACCAGCCGTCCGCGGTAGGACGGTGGGATGCTGTCGCCGTCGCCTACGACGGCTTCGGCATCGGGCCAGTGGGCTATGGCACCGTCGCAACAGACGACATGGGAGGCGCGGTGGAGCACACCGAGTGGAACGGCATGGGTCGGAAACGTGCCGTTGGCCAGTATGACGGCATCGGGGTGGAAGTCAAACAGTGAGTTCATAGGGACGGTTGTTTACAGACAGATGGTTCTTCATGTTTTTGTTGCCGCATCAGTTGTCGCCATTTGAACCACCCTGCCACGGCAATCACGGTATAGAGGCCGTAGAGACCGGCCTTGAACGGAATGCCTTTGCCGACATAGAGATAGGCACATACCACGTCGACGGCAATCCAGAAGAACCACTGTTCCATATACTTGCGTGCCAGTGCCCACAGCCCGACGAAACTCAGGGCGTTGGTGAACGCATCGGCCAGAGGAACGGTGGAGTCGGTCCACGTGACAAGGACATAGTAGGTGGCTCCCCACGCCGCCAGGAAGAACACGGTGGCGGGCAGGTAGAGGCGCAACGGCATGTGGCTGATGGGGAGAATGCGCTTCCCACCGTGCCCCCATTTCCAGACGCAATAGCCGTAGACGGCGGCCAAAGTGTAATAGACGGCCATGCCGGCATCGCCATAGAGACCGTGTTGCCAGTAGAGCCAGATGTCGAGTGCGGGCATGACGATACCCACCAGCCAAAGCCAGATGCTGGCCCGATACTCCAGTCCGATGTAAATCAGACCGAGTATCGTGGTCAGTATGTCGAGCCCGTGCAGGGCGATATATTCCTCCATGGCTTAGAAGTTGATGCTGGCGTGTGCCATCATGTTGAAGGGAGCGGAGGGGGCGAAGCCGGCGGCATCCATGTCGCGCACGCCCCATTCATTGACGGCCTTGACGCCGCTTCCGTCCTTCACGAACTGCGGTGCGGCCCATCCGTTGTTGTCGTACTTGCCGCTGAAGATGTTGTAGAGCGACAGGCCGACGGTCACGTCCTTCACGCCGCACGAGGGCAGGGCGAAACGGTAGCTGAGGTCGATGTTCGTGGTGAAATGACGCTTCAGCAGCAGCGTCTCGTAGGTCGTGTTGCCGTTGGCATCCGCGCACACCATCTCCTTGAACCCGGTGTTGGTCAGATACTGGTCACCCACATACTGGCTTTGCAACGCGGCCTTCATCCCCCGATATTCGAAGGAAAAGATGTTGTTGAAGATGGTGCCGGGAGAAAAGCTCAGCGGGGTCTTGCCGAGGTTGTGCACGTCGCCGTCGTTGTCGGTGACCGTCCAGTCCTTGGCGCGGTTTTCCGAGAAGGTGGCGTTGGCATCCCAGCGGAACCAGTCCACGGGTCGCCATGCGGCCTCCAGTTCGATACCTGCACGGTAGCTGCTGCCCACGTTCTTGGCTATGGCCTCGCCGATGCTGTTGAGCTCGCCGGTAAGTACGAACTGGTCCTTGTAGTCCATATAATAGAGGTTGAGGCCTGCCGAGAACCTGCCGCTCTGGAACTTGTATCCGGCCTCCAGGTCGTTGAGGCGTTCCGCTTTCAGCCCTTGGCCGAGGTTGTCCTCATAGTCGTTGCGGGTCGGCTCGCGGTGGGCGATGGCATACGAGGCATAGACTTTATGGTTCCTGGTGATGTCGTAGTAGAGTCCGAATTTGGGGTTGAAGAAATTGAAGTCGTCGTCCACCACGTACTTGCCGTCGGCATTGTAGCCGTAGCTGTCGGTAGGGTCTTGCATCCGGTAGTCCACGCGGCGGTATTGCAGGTCGACGAAAGCGTCCAGCCCGTCCGTCAGTTCATAGCTGGCCTTGCCGTAGATGTTGAAGTCGCTCTTCTTGGCATTGTTGCGGTAGTATTCGAAGTTGGGCACACCCACCACCTGTCCGAAGTGGTCGCCGTCGTAGCGGTTCCAGCCGCCGCCCACCGTGGCGTTGGCTTTCCTGCCGGTATAGACCAGCGAGGCGATGAGGCCGTAGAAGTCGTTGCCCATCTTCTTCTGCTCGATGACGTCGCCCTTATCGCCGGAGAGACCGTATTTTGCCAGGCTCTTGTTGCGCTTGTACTGCTCGTAGTATCCGTCGCCGCGCGTATAATGGGCGGTGGCGTTGAGGTTCAGCGTCCGGCTGAGGTACTGGTTCCAGACCAGCTGGAAGTTCTGTTGGTGGTAGTGGTCGGTCTGGTTGTCGTAGAAGAGCATGTTCCCCTGACTGTCCTTGCCCATGTAGCCACAGGAGTTGTAGGTGCGGCCGTAGAGGGCCTGTTCCTGCTTGGAGGTGTAGTTCCAGGCGTGGTAGGTCTCCTCCTGTCCGTTCCACGTGATGAGTTTCACCACGGTGTTGTCGCCGAAGTAGCCGGCCTGCAGGAGATAGGAGTTGAGCTTGGTGCGTGCCCGGTCAAGATAACCTTTCGACCCGATGTTCGACAAACGGCCCTGTACGCCCCAGTGTCCGCCCAGCAGTCCGGTGCCGAAGCGCAGGGTCTGCTTGTGGGTGTAGTAGGAGCCGCCGCTGAGGTCGAGCCCCAGGCAGGGGTCGGTGCCGATGTTCTCCGTCTGCATGTTGACCGTAGCGCCGAAGGCTCCCGTGCCGTTGGTCGACGTGCCCACACCGCGCTGAATCTGCACCGACTGCACGCTGCTGGCAAAGTCACCCATGTTCACCCAGAAGAGCTGCGAACTCTCGGCATCGTTCATGGGAACGCCGTTGGCGGTGATGTTGATGCGCGAAGGGTCTGTGCCACGCACACGCAGAGTGGTGTAGCCGATGCCGTTTCCCGCGTCGCTGGTCATGGTGACGGAAGGGGTCAGCGACAGCAGGTAAGGGATGTCCCTGCCGTAGTTGACGGCCTTCAGCTCCTGGCGGCCCATGTCGGTAAAGGCCATAGGTGTTTGCTTTCCGGCACGTGTCGACACCACCTGCACGTCCTGCAACTTCACGCTTTTCAGCGAGTCGATTTGTTCTGCCCGTCCTGTCGCTGCGGTCAGCACACAGGCAAGAATCACGATTTTTCTCATTTTCTTTCTTGTCCTTATTACGTTAAACAAACTAATAAGGGGTTCACGAATGTGTTTGATTGAAGCTCTTTCATCCCTACGTCGGTATTGTCCGCATCAGGTTGGAGGGTATCATCTCAGCCGTCAACAGGCGGCACCCCTTGAATTCGCCTGCAAAGGTACGATTAAGCGAGGGAAATACAAAGAGAAAACACATTTTTTTCTTTTATTTCCGAGCGTAAGTACCTTCGACGCGCAGCGTCAGAGGTACGATTAAGCGAGCGAAAAACCAAATTTTGGAGCAGCGAATGCAAAGAAAAGTTCGCTTTTCCTTTGCTGAGTCGCGACAAAATAAGCCAAAGGCAGATTTATTTGAGTTTTTCCGAGCGTGAGTACCTTCGACGCGCAGCGTCAGAGTACTATTTAACGAGTGAAGAAAGCGCCAGGGCAAACGCATCAAAATGCATTTTCCTGCAAAAGTTTTGACAGGTAAGCCTCGTCCCAGCCAGCCTTCATTCTTTTCAGGTTGAGGCTACCCTTGACGGTCTTG
>CAVJNH010000037.1:0-24242 GCA_963651005.1 Oscillibacter sp. MSJ-31 | reverse complement strand
TTCCCGCTGAGGTCGATGCGCGGGTCAGGCTCGCTGTAGCCCAGTTGCTTGGCCTGGAGCACGGTCTGCGAGAAGGGCGTGTCGGCCGAGAGCGCATTGAAGATATAGTTGAGCGTGCCGCTGAGCACGGCCTCTATCTTGAGTATCTTGTCGCCGGAATTGCGCAGGTCGTTGATGGTGCCGATGATGGGCAGACCGGCTCCGACATTGGTCTCGAAACGGAACTTCACGCCGCGTGCCAGTGCCGTGCGCTTCAGACGCTGGTAACTGTTGTAGTCTGAGGAGGCGGCCACCTTGTTGGCGGCGATGACCGAGATATTGTGTTCGAGGAAGTCCTGGTAGAGCGCCGCCACCTCCTTGCTGGCCGTGCAGTCTACAAAGACACTGTTGAAGATGTTCATGCCGATGACCTCATCGCGCAGACGGGCGTTGTCGCTGGGAGCAGACTCGTCGAGCCGCTCGCGGTAGTTGTCGAGGTCGAGTCCGTCGCGGTCGAAGATGGCACGGCGCGAGGAGGCGATGCCCACGACATTGAGCTTGAGACGGCTGTTGACCTTGAGCTCCTCGTACTGCTCCTTGATCTGCTCGATGAGCTTGCCGCCGACGGTACCCACACCGCAGACGAAGAGGTTGAGCACCTTGTATTCGGAGAGGAAGAACGAATCGTGGAGCACGTTGAGCGACTTGCGCAGGAACTTGGAGTGGACGACGAAGGAGATGTTCGTTTCCGACGCGCCCTGTGCGCAGGCGATGACGGAGATGCCGCTTCTGCCCAGTGTGCCGAAGAGTTTTCCGGCGATGCCCGGCGTGTGTTTCATGTTCTCGCCGACGATGGCGATGGTGGCCAGTCCGCTTTCCGCGTGCATGGGGAACATGGCTCCGGTCTTGATTTCCTTGTCGAACTCGTCGTTGAGGGTCTGCACGGCCTTGTCCGCGTCCTCGTCGCGCACGCCGATGGAGGTGGAGTTTTCCGAGGAGGCCTGCGACACCATGAACACGGAGATGCCGTTGTCGGCCAGTGCGGTGAAGATGCGCCGGTTGACGCCGATTACGCCGACCATGGAGAGTCCCGTCACGGTGATGAGTGTCGTGCCGCTGATGCTCGAAATGCCCTTGATGGGTTTGCGGTCGTTGTCTATCTTGTCCTTGATGACGGTGCCGGGGTCTTGCGGGTTGAAGGTGTTCTTGACCTTGATGGGGATGTTCTTCACGCAGACGGGGTAGATGGTGGGCGGATAGACCACCTTCGCTCCGAAGTTGCACAGCTCCATGGCCTCGATGTAGGAGAGTTCGCTGATAGTGTAGGCCGACTGGATGACGCGGGGGTCTGCCGTCATGAATCCGTTGACGTCCGTCCAGATTTCCAGCACGTCGGCATCGAGTGCGGCGGCGATGATGGCTGCCGTGTAGTCGCTGCCTCCGCGTCCGAGGTTGGTGGTCTCGTTGGTGTCGCGGTCGCGGCTGATGAATCCCGGCACTACGGGCACGGTCTCCGTCAGGTCTACGGCGGCGAAGGTCTCCTTCACCAGCCGGTAGGTGAGCTGGGTGTCGAGCGTGTGCTTGCCCTGTTTGTCGACGGTGCGGATGAAGTCGCGTGCGTTCATGCGCCTGCCGCCGCGGATGAGTGTGCCCACGATGTGGGAGCTGAGGCGTTCGCCGTAGCTGACGATGGTGGCGCTGGTTTTCGCGCTGAGGTCGTGGATGAGGAACACGCCGTAGTAGATGGATCGCAACTGGTCGAAGAGGTCGCCCAGCGTGCCGAGCAGGCGTTCGCGGTCTGCGGGGTCGGCGATGATGCGTTCCACCATGTCGCGGTGTCTCTCGACCACGGCTTCCAGTTCTGCCTTGTAGCCTTCGTCGCCGCCGAGGGCTTGGCGCGAGATGGCGATGAGTTTGTCGGTGATGCCCCCCAGGGCACTGACCACGACAATGACGGGTTGGGTCTCTGACTCAACGATGCTTTTCAAGCTGAGGATGCTCTCTACGGAACCGACGGACGTGCCGCCAAACTTCAATACTTTCATACAATATGCAAAAGTACGAAAAAGTTCACAAACGCGAGCAGAAATCCCGAAAAAAAAATCGCGTGGCGCGTTCAGAAGCGGAAGTTGAGCTGGCAGTCGGCGAAGTTGTAGTTGTGGCGGTCGGGCAGTCCGTTGGTGCGGTCGTTGACGCGCGCGTACTCCATGTGGAGCGTCAGGTTCTTGCTGAACACGTAGTTGAGTCCGGCCTCGTACATGGTCTTCGAGGAGCTCCACGTCTTGTCCTGGCGGTAGAGGTTGTAGCGTGCCTTGGCGTAGAGCTTGCCGGGGATGAGGGGTGCGACGGCGAAGGCGTAGAATCCGTCGGCCTTGTCGCCCAGTCCCGTGCCCGGTGCGGCTGCGCCCTGGCTGTGGATGTATTCGGATCGGACAGTCCAGCCCTTGCGCTTGTATTCCGCCGAGAGCGCGTAGCGGTTCTTTCCGCCCTCTTCGGCGCGGCTTCCCGTCCATCCGAAGGCTCCCAGGCGCAGTCCCTCTACGGGCATGACCCACAGTCCGCCGATGATGTCCTTGCGGTTGTCGGCATCCTTGGTGTTGATGCCTTCGCCGTTGTAGACACCGACTTGATAATGGAGCAGGCTCCGTCCCGCGCTGTTCGGCAGCAGGTCGCCCTGCAGCTGTACGCCGATGTCGCGTCCGCCGGAGGGTTTCTCGCCGGTGCGGTCGCCGTAGCCCACGAGGGCGTTGACGGCGAGGGCGTAGGAATAGAATCCCTGGTCGATGGGGTTTTCGGGGTTCTCGAAGGTGAAGGCGCGCTTGAACTGTCCGGCCTTGAGGCGCAGTTCGCGGTGTTTCTGCCATTCGGCGTAGAGGTCCACGAGGTAGGCCGAGGAGCCGCTGCCCTGCACCTGTACGCGCCACGCCACGTCGCTGATTTTGCCGTCGAGGGCGAGGCGCAGGAGGCGGATGTTGAAGGTGTTGGCGGCTGCGGGGCCGTCCTGTGCCTGGTATTGCAGCATGGCGTAGCCGCTGAGCTTCGTCTGGGCGCGGAGGCCGAGGGGGAGCAGGATCAGGGTGGCCAGCAGGAGGAGAATGTTTCTTTTTATGGTCATGGTCGGGTTGTCGGTTTAGGGTCGTCGGGTGAGGAGCACCACGTTCTCCACGTGGGGCGTGTGGGGGAACATATCGACGGGCTGCACCTCGCGGACGCGGTAGGCTGCGTCGAGCAGTTGCAGGTCGCGGGCCTGTGTGGCCGGGTTGCAGCTGACGTAGACGATGCGCTGCGGGGCGGCGTGGAGGAGGGTCTGCACCACGTCGGGGTGCATCCCTGCGCGCGGCGGGTCGGTCACGATGACGTCGGGCTGTCCGTGCTGCGCGATGAAGTCGTCGGTCAGCAGGTCCTTCATGTCGCCGGCGTAGAACAGCGTGTTGCCGATGCCGTTGATGTCGGAGTTGACCTTGGCGTCCTCGATGGCCTCCGGCACGTATTCGATGCCGACGACCCGTGCGGCCTTGGCGGCGATGAAGTTGGCGATGGTGCCCGTGCCGGTGTAGAGGTCGTAGACCAGGGGCGCGTCGCCGGGGGGCTGTCCGTCCACGGGCATGAAGGCGAACTCCCTCACCACGGAGTAGAGGTGGTACGCCTGTTCCGTGTTGGTCTGGTAGAACGACTTGGGTCCCACCTTGAAGCGCAGTCCCTCCATGGTCTCGAAGATGTGGTCCTGTCCCTTGAACAGCAGGATGTCCTGGTCGCCGATGGTGTCGTTGCACTTCTGGTTGTTGACGTAGAGCAGCGAGGTGATCTGCGGGAAGCGGTCGGCCACGTGCTGCAGGAGCTGGCGTGCGCGGTCCTCGTCGCCCTCCTCGTCGTAGTGGAACTGGATGATGACCATCCACTCCCCCGTGTTCGAGTTGCGCAGGATCACGTCGCGCAGCAGTCCGCGCTGTGCGCGCAGGTCGAAGAAGGTCAGTCCCTGTTCCAGGGCGTAGGCATAGATGTCGTTGCGGATGTCGTTGTGCAGCGTGTCCATCAGTGCGCAGTGCCGGATGGGCAGTATCTTGTCGAAGGCTCCCGTGATGTGGAATCCCACGGCGTTGCGCTGGAACTCCTGTCCGCTGCTGATTTCCTCGGCGGTCAGATAGCGTCTGTTGCAGCATCCGAAGTCGAGCTTGTTGCGGTACTCGCGGGTCTTCACCGACCCGAGTATGGGCCGGAACTCGGGCAGTTCCACCTTTCCGATGCGCGTCAGCTGGTCCTTCACCTGCTGCTGCTTCATCTTCAGCTGTTCGGGGTAGGGCAGGTGCTGCCATTTGCAGCCGCCGCAGGTGCCGAAGTGCTGGCAGAAGGGCTGCGTGCGCAGGGGGCTGGGCTGGCGCAGTTGCAGGATTTCGGCTTCCATGAAGCTGTGTTTCTTGCGCCGCACCTGCAGGTCGGCCACATCGCCGGGGGCGGCCCACGGCACGAACACTACCATGTCGTCCACTCTCGCCACGCACTTGCCTTCGGCGGCAAAGTCAGTGATGGTGACGTTTTCCAGTATGGGCAGGGGTCTTTTCTTTCTTGTCATTGTGTTGTCTGTTCTGTTGCAGGCGGCCGCTCCCGGCGGCCTTTCCTGAATCCGCAGACAAAGGTACGAAAAAAAATCGGAACGGCCAACACTTTGTCACCGGTTTGTCGTCGGGGTCATTTCCGGTCATTTGGTCATTTTGGTCATTTTGGTCATTTTGAAAATGAAAATCGCAATGGAATATACATTATTAATAAATATTTATATATAAGGTTCGCGAAGGCATTTTTCCAGAAATCGAAATCAAAATGACCAAAATGACCAAAATGACCAAATGACCGCATCGGGCAAGGCGCGGAAAATCCACTCGCTCGGCAGAGAAAAAATTTTCTCTCGGCAGAGAAAAAATCCGGATCGGGAGAACAGGCACACGCGGCAGGGAAGGGGGCACACTGCTTGGGAAAGTTTAAAAACGTGAAAATTGCACAAAAAAGTTGTTAAATATTTTGCAAAAAGTGGACATTTTCGGAAGAAAAGTCGTAACTTTGTACCAGAATCATAAATAAATATACACACGCTATGCCAAAGTACAATATCACAGAGAGAAAGGAGCACGCGGCAAAGTACCGCAGTCTGGTGAATCCCGAACTGATGGACGAGCTGAAGGAAAAGATTTTCCAGATTATCGTCATCCAGGGGAAATACAAGGACAAGGACTATTCCGCACGCGACCTGGCCCACGACCTGGGCACCAACACGCGCTACGTCTCCGCCGTGATCAACGTGAAGTTCCACACCAACTATCCCGGGTTCGTCAACCGCTACCGCATCGAGGAGGCCATGTCCCTCATGGTCGACAAACGCTACCTGACGTACACCATGGAGCAGATCAGCGACATGGTGGGCTTCGCCAACCGCCAGTCGTTCTACTCCTCTTTCTATCGCATCACGGAGATGTCGCCCCGGCTCTACCGCAAGACGTATCTGGACAAGCACCCCGTGCTGCAGCATGAGCTGGACCTCCAGAAGTTCGAGAAACACCGGCAGAAAAAGCTGAGCAAGCAATGACCCTCCACGAAGACGAACGCTTCGCAGACATACAGCTGCTGCGCTACCGGCTGAACGGCTTCGACCGCCTCACCCCGCGCCAGCAGCTGTACGTGTACTGCCTCTCGCAGGCCGCCCTCTACGGCCGCGACATCACCTTCGACCAGTTCGGCCGCTACAACCTGCGCATCCGCAAGACCCTGGAGGCCGTCTACACCTCCCCCCACACCGACCGCACCGACCCCGGCTTCCCCCTGATGGAGACCTACCTCCGGCGCGTGTGGTTCTCCAGCGGCATCTACCACCATTACGGCACGGAAAAGATGCAGCCCGGCTTCTCCGCCGACTATCTGCGGCAGGCCGTGCGCCGCGTGGCGGAGACCGCACCCGAGACGCTGCCCCTGCAGGAGGGCGAGACCGCCGATGCGCTCTGCGACACGCTCTTCCCCGTCATCTTCAACCCCGACGTGCTGCCCAAGCGCGTCAACCAGACCGACGGCGAAGACCTCGTGGCCACCTCCGCCTGCAACTACTACAAGAACGTGACGCAGGCCGAGGCCGAAGACTTCTACAACCGGCAGAAACGCCAGTACAACGGCGACGAACCGCCCTCCTTCGGACTCAACACCACTCTCGTCGGCACTCCGCAGGGACTCCGCGAGGAACGCTGGTGCGCCGACGGGAAGTACGGCGAAGCCATCCGCCCCATCGTCCACTGGCTCGAAAAGGCACGCGACGTGGCGGAAACACCGCAGCAGCGGGAGGTCATCGACGCCCTCGTGCGCTACTACCGCAGCGGCGACCTCCACGACTTCAACGACTACTGCGTCCGCTGGGTGGAGTGTCTGGAGGGCGACGTCGACTTCATCAACGGCTTCATCGAGGTCTACGGCGACCCCCTCGGGCTGAAAGGTTCCTGGGAAGCCCTCGTCGAATACACCGACCACGAAGCCACGCGCCGCACACGCACCATCAGCGACAACGCACAGTGGTTCGAGGACCGTTCGCCCGTAGACCCGCGCTTCCGCAAGCCAAAAGTGAAGGGCGTGATGGCCAAGGCCATCTGCGCCGCAATGCTCGGAGGAGACGAATACCCCTCCACGGCCATCGGCATCAACCTGCCCAACGCCGACTGGATACGGGCGCGCCACGGCAGCAAGAGCATCACCATCACCAACATCACCGAAGCCTACAACAAAGCCTCGGCAGGCAACGGCTTCCGGGCGGAATTTGTGGACAGCCCCGACACCGTCGCACTCCTCGACCGGTACGGCGACCGCTGCGACGAGCTGCACACCGACCTGCACGAGTGTCTCGGACACGGCAGCGGACAGCTCCTGCCCGGCACCGACCCCGACGCGCTGAAAGCCTACGGCAACACCATCGAAGAGGCGCGCGCCGACCTCTTCGGTCTCTACTACATCGCCGACCCGAAGCTCGTGGAACTCGGCCTGCTGCCCGACGGCGAAGCCTACCGCGCACACTATTACAGCTACATCCTCAACGGACTGCTCACGCAGCTCATACGCATACAGCCCGGACAGCAGATAGAGGAGGCGCACATGCGCAACAGGGCACTCATCGCGCGCTGGTGTCTCCAGAACGGCACGGCCATCCAAATGTTCCGGCGCGACGGGAAAACCTACGTCCGCATCACCGACTACCCCCAACTGCGCCAGCTCTTCGCCAGACTTCTGGCCGAGGTGCAGCGCATCAAGAGCGAGGGCGACTACGAGGCCGCCCGACAACTCGTCGAGCAGTACGCCGTCCGCATAGCCCCCACGCTCCACAGGGAAATCCTCGACCGCTACGCCCGGCTCAACCTCGCCCCGTACAAGGGATTCATCAACCCCGTGCTGCGCCCCGTCAAGGGAACGGACGGGGAGATAGACCACGTGGAAGTGGACTACACCGAAAGCTACACGCAACAGATGCTGCGCTACAGCCGCGACTACGCCACACTCATCTGACAACCCGAACCAATCCCCCCGACACCGTGGACAAGCAACAGGCAAGAGAAAAGGCACAGGAAATCAAACGATCCTTCCGCCTCATCATGGACGGACAGACCGCACAGTCCATGCGCGACAAAGGCTGCGGCTACAAGCTCAACTGGGGAGCCGCCATTCCCATGCTCTGCCAGCAGGCCGACGAGATAGGGCAGGACTACGAACTCGCCATCGAGCTGTGGAAGGCCGACGTGCGCGAGTGCAAGATACTGGCCACGATGCTGATGCCCCCGGACAAGATTTGCCCCGAAGTGGTGGACCTCTGGATGGAACAGACCCCCACGCAGGAAATCGCAGAACAGGCCACCTTCAACCTCTACCGCCACCTGCCCTTCGCCGCAGAGAAAGCCTACCACTGGATGGCCGACGGGAAGCCCCTCTGCCAGCTCTGCGGATTCCTCCTGCTCACGCGCCTCTTCATGGAGGGACACGAACCCAACGCGCGCGGCATCAACGAGTTCATCGACCAGGCACTCGCCGCTCTCCAGGGCGACAGCCTCGCCGTCCGGAAAGCCGCCGCACAGGCCCTCCGCCGCTTCGCCGACCTCGGTCTCGTCTACGAGAGAATGGCACGGAGTGCGACAAAACAGGCCGGACTTGACATTTTTTAGGCCAAAGATGCGCAGAATCTCCGAAAAATGTGCTAACTTTGTGCGGCGTTAGACAGCAGAGGCATGAAAGAAAACGTGAAAGAGGCGGTGAGGCAGGTGCTCGACCATTACCTGCAACAGACCAACAGGCGGAAAACCCCGGAGCGGTACGCCGTCCTGGACACCGTCTATTCCTTCAAGGGACACTTCACCATCGACGAGCTCGGACAGCGCATGGAGGCCGAACGCAGCTTCCCCGTCAGCAGGGCCACACTCTACAACACCCTTGACCTGCTCATCCAGCTCCACCTCGTCGCCGCACACTACTTCCGGCGGCAGGTGTGCTACACGGCAGCATACAGCCGGGGCGGACAGTTCCACCAGATCTGCACCCTCTGCGGAAAAATGACGGAGATCCGCTCGGCAACCCTCGCCAAGGCCGTCGACGAACTGCCCATGAAGCGGTTCCGGAAAGACGGCAGCACACTATATATATATGGTGTGTGCAGCAGTTGTCAGGCCAAGCTCACCAAGGAAAAGAACAAGAGACAAAAAATCAAGAAACAAACCGAATAACAATGAACCAAGGTAAAGTTGATGTCCTGCTCGGCCTGCAGTGGGGCGACGAAGGCAAAGGCAAGGTGGTCGACGTGTTGACCCCCCAGTATGACGTAGTGGCGCGCTTCCAGGGCGGACCCAACGCCGGGCACACCCTCGAATTTGAAGGACAGAAATACGTGCTGCGCAGCATCCCGTCCGGCATCTTCCAAGGCGGGAAAGTCAACATCATCGGCAACGGCGTGGTGCTCGCACCCGACCTCTTCATGGACGAGGCCAAGGCACTCGAAGCCAGCGGACACGAACTCCGCAACCGCCTCTACATCTCCAAGAAAGCCCACCTCATCATGCCCACACACCGGCTGCTCGATGCGGCCTACGAGACGCTCAAGGGCAAGAACAAGGTGGGAACCACGGGCAAAGGCATCGGCCCCACATACACCGACAAGGTGTCGCGCAACGGACTGCGCGTCGGCGACATCCTCGACCACTTCGAGGAGAAATACGCCGCACACAAGGCACGCCACGAGGCCATCCTCCAGTCCCTCCACTTCGACTACAGCCTGGACGGCGTGGAACAGCAGTGGATGGAGGGCGTGGAATACCTCAAGCAGTTCCACATCATCGATTCGGAACACGAAATCAACCGCCTGCTGAAGAGCGGAAAGAGCGTGCTCTGCGAAGGCGCACAGGGCACCATGCTCGACGTGGACTTCGGTTCGTACCCCTTCGTCACTTCCTCGAACACCATCTGCGCAGGAGCCTGCACCGGACTCGGCATCGGCCCCAACAAGATAGGCGACGTCTACGGCATCATGAAAGCCTACTGCACGCGCGTCGGCGCAGGGCCTTTCCCCACCGAACTCTTCGACGAGACGGGGAAGCGCATCCGCGACCTCGGACACGAATACGGAGCCGTCACCGGGCGCGAACGCCGCTGCGGATGGATCGACCTCGTCGCACTGAAATACGCCATCATGGTCAACGGAGTCACACAGCTCATCATGATGAAGAGCGACGTGCTCGACCACTTCGACACCATCAAGGCCTGCGTGGCCTACCGGCAGAACGGACAGCGCATAGACGACTTCCCCTACAACATCGAGGAGGGCATCGAACCCGTCTACGAGGAACTGCCCGGATGGAACACCGACATGACGCAGCTCACCTGCGAGGAACAGTTCCCCGAAGCCTTCAGCAACTACATCCGCTTCCTCGAACAGCAGCTCGAAACCCCCATCCGAATCATTTCCATCGGCCCGGACCGGGCACAAACCATCGTAAGAAAATAGCATGGCACAGAAACCCAACATCCCCAAAGGAACGCGCGACTTCTCCCCCGTGGAGATGGCCAAGCGCAACTATATCTTCAACACCATACGCGAGGTCTACGCCCTCTACGGCTTCCAGCAGATAGAGACGCCCGCCATGGAAACCCTCCAGACCCTCATGGGAAAATACGGCGAGGAGGGGGACAAGCTGCTCTTCAAAATCCTCAACAGCGGAGACTGCCTCGCCAAGGTCAGCGACACGGAACTCGCAGAGCGCAACGCCCTGCATCTGGCCGCCAAGATGTGCGAGAAGGGACTGAGGTACGACCTCACCGTGCCCTTCGCCCGGTACGTCGTCATGCACCGCGAGGAACTCCAGCTCCCCTTCAAACGCTACCAGATACAGCCCGTGTGGCGCGCCGACCGCCCGCAGAAGGGACGCTACCGTGAGTTCTACCAGTGCGACGCCGACGTGGTGGGTTCCGACTCGCTGCTCAACGAGGTGGAGCTGATGCAGATTGTCGACACGGTGTTCAGCCGCTTCGGCATCCGCGTGCAGATCAAAATCAACAACCGCAAGATTCTGACGGGAATCGCCGAGACCATCGGTGCGGCAGACAAGATCGTGGACATCACCGTGGCCATCGACAAGCTCGACAAAATCGGCATCGACAACGTCAACGCCGAACTGCGCGAGGACGGACTCTCCGACGCACAGATAGAACAGCTCCAGCCCATCATCTCCCTCACGGGAACCAACGACGGGAAGCTGCAGACCATCGCACAGGTGCTGGCCGGCAGCGAGACGGGACTGAAGGGCGTGGAGGAGACCCGATACATCCTCGACACGTTGAAGACGGCCGGAATTCACAACGAGATGCAGCTCGACCTCACGCTGGCACGCGGACTCAACTACTACACGGGAGCCATCTTCGAGGTGAAGGCACTCGACGTGCAGATCGGGAGCATCACGGGAGGCGGACGCTACGACAACCTCACCGGCATCTTCGGAATGCCGGGGCTCAGCGGTGTGGGCATTTCCTTCGGTGCAGACCGCATCTACGACGTGCTCAACGCGCTCGACCTCTACCCCAAGGATTCCATCAGCAGCACGCAACTGCTCTTCATCAACTTCGGCGAGAGGGAAACGGCCTACTGCCTGCCCGTCGTGGCCCAGGCGCGTCAGGCCGGCATCCGCACCGAACTCTACCCCGACGCGGCGAAGATGAAGAAACAGATGAACTACGCCAACGCCAAGCAGATTCCTTTCGTCGCACTGGCCGGCGAAAACGAGATGAACGAGGGGAAGGTGACGCTGAAGAACATGGCCACCGGACAGCAGCAGACCCTCACGGCGGAGGAACTCATTGCTGCGGTGAAATGTTGACAACCAACGGATTGCAACAGACTATTAAACTAAGAATACAGACAAATGAAAAGACTTGGAACATGGGCGGCCTTGGCCGTCGTCTTCGCGGTGGTGTGCGCCTTCAAGGCCGACCACGTGACCACCGTTTTCGTCATCGGCGACTCGACAGCGGCCAACAAGGACCTCTCGAAAGGATCGCCCGAACGCGGCTGGGGAATGATGCTCCAGAACTGCTTTGACTCCACCTTCGTGCGCGTCGACAACCACGCCGTGAACGGCAGGTCGTCCAAGAGCTTCATCAACGAGAAACGCTGGGACAAGGTGCTCTCGCTCCTCAAGCCCGGCGACTACGTGATTATCCAGTTCGGACACAACGACGAGAAACCCAAGGCAGACCGTCACACCGACCCGGGCTCCACGTTCGACTACAATCTGGCGAAGTTCGTGCGCGAGACGCGCGAGAAGGGCGGAATACCCGTGCTGATGAACTCCGTGGTGCGCCGCAACTGGCAGCCGGCCACCGAGGCGGACAAGGCCGCAGGGAAACGGACGGACAAGGGACTGGTGCTCACCGACACCCACGGACTCTACATCGTCGCTCCGCGCGACGTGGCACAGCGCATGAATGTGCACTTCGTGGATGCCAACCGCATCACGCACCAGATGGAGGACTCGCTGGGCGTGGACGGATCGAAGAAGCTCCACATGAACTTCGCACCGGGCGAACATCCGCTCTTCCCAGACGGGAAAGAGGACAACACACACTACACGGCCTACGGCGCACAGATGGTGGCCGACCGACTGGCCGACGCGCTCTGCAAGGAGATTCCGCTCCTGTCGCGCTACCGCGTCCAGAACACCAAGTGAGCCTTCAATATTCCGTGAAGGAGAGGGGCAGCAGTGCGCGGACACTGTCCGCCACGTAGACGCACCGCTTGCCGTAGAGCAGCAGACGGACGGGACGGCCGAAACGGGTCTCCGTCTCGACGAGAGCCTGACGGCACGTGCCGCAGGGCGTGACGGGTTCGTGGAGCAGTTCGCCGGAAGCGTCGCGCGCGGCAATGGCAAGGGCTGTGACGGCTTGGTCGGGGTGGCTCGCACCGGCAGAGAACAGGGCGGAACGCTCCGCACAGACCGTGACGGAGAAAGCCGCATTCTCCTGGTTGCAGCCGCGCACCGTAACGCCGTTCGCCAACCGCACGGCAGCCCCGACAGAGAAACGGGAGTAGGGCGCGTAGGAACGCTCCGTCTGCTCAATGGCCAATTGGAGGAGTTCCCGGTCTTCCGCCGACAGTTCCTCGGGCTGCGCCTGCCACAGTTCAGATTTCAAGGTAATCTTTTCCATAATATCCGGTTTTTGTTGCAAATATAATATTTTTCCCTTACCTTTGCAACAATATCCGCAAAAAACAAGCAAAACACACACCCATGAGACGAACCACCGGCGCGATACTCCTCCTCCTGCTGCCGCTCGCTGCCTTCGCGCAGATGAAGCGGAACGCGCGCTTCCAGGCATACTTCGACCGCTACAAGGACTTGGCCATCGAACAGATGCAGAAACACCGCATCCCGGCCAGCATCACCCTGGCGCAGGGCGTGCTGGAGTCGGGCGCAGGCAACAGCGAACTGGCCCGCAAGGGCAACAACCACTTCGGCATCAAGTGCCACGGATGGACCGGACGAACCACCTACCACGACGACGACGAGCGCAACGAGTGCTTCCGGGCTTACGACAACGTGTTCGACAGCTACGAGGACCACTCGCTCTTTCTGGTCAACAGCCGCAGGTACAGCAGTCTCTTCCAGCTCGACCGCAAGGACTACAAGGGGTGGGCCTACGGACTGAAGGCGTGCGGCTACGCCACGAATCCGCGCTACGCCACGCAACTGATAGAAATCATCCAGCTCTACGGGCTGGACCAGTACGACAACGCCCGAAAATTCAACCGCTACAACGAATACCAGACGCATCAGGACGCGGCGCAGATGCGCACCGTCCGCTTCTTCAACAAGAACTATTACGTCATTGCGAAGAACGGGGACACTTTCAAGAGCATCGGGAAGGAAGTGGGCGTGTCTGCCCGGAAACTGGCCTCCTACAACGAGTTGCCGCGCCGCGCGGAGCTGAAGGACGGCGACATCGTGTGGTTACAGAAGAAACGCAGGAACGCGCCCAAGGAATACAAGAACCGCACGCACGAGGTGCGCACCGGCGAGTCAATGTATTCCATCTCCCAGCAGTACGGCATACGGCTGAAACGGCTCTACAAGATGAACGGATTCCCTGCCGACTATCAGTTGCAGGTGGGAGACCGCCTGCGCCTGCGGTAAGCGGACTGGGTCAGGACAGCAGTTTGTCGAGGAAATCGTCCAGATCCTTGTCCAGTCCCTCCATGAGGTCTTTGTCGAGGATGGCCGTGTCGTCGTCCACCACGTACAGCTCGGCCACGGTCTCGTGCTCGTCGTCCTCCAGCACGAAGGAGTAGGGCTTGAGGATGGCCATCCTGTCGATAAGCTCACGTTGGGCGGCCAGCGTCTTGCGCAGGGCGGAAGCCGCGTCGTCGTAGAAACTGTCGTCCTGGTTGCCGATCCACTGCTCGACGACGCAACGCGTGATTTCATTCTCGTCGTCGTCCAATGCCTGCAGCTCGCCGGTTTCCTGGCTGACGCGCAAGTGGATGTCGGTCAGCACGGTGGGTTCTTCCACGGCAGGAAACTTGTCTGCCACTTTTCTGATGACCCTTTCCAACTGTAGGAAGGTCTGCTCGTTTGCTTTCATAGTCTTGTTTTTCTAAAAGGCCATGCAAAAGTAAGAAAAAGTAACTGTTCCTGCAAACGATTACGGAAGAAAATGAAAATAAATCTCCGGCAGAACCCCGTAATTCGTATTTTTATAGTAATTTTGCAGCCGGAGTAGAGATTACATTCCAATGGAGAAGAAAATCTGCCATGAAGGGGTGGTGGAGCGCGTCGCTCCGCCTGCGGTCTGGGCGCGCATCCGGCAGACATCGGCGTGCGCGGCCTGTCAGGCGGCTTCGTTCTGCAACGCCTCGGAATCGAAGGAGAAGACGGTCGAAGTGCTGACGGAGGCCGCGGCCTCCTATCGGGAAGGCGACCGCGTCGCTGTGTGGGCTTCGCCGGCAGTGGCGCGGCGCGCGCTGCTCTGGGCGTTCGGTGTGCCCTTCGTGCTGCTGGTGGCCGTGTTGGTCGGCGTGCTGGCGGCATCGGGCAACGAGGCTGCGGCCGCCGTGGCTTCCCTGCTCTCGCTGCTTCCCTATTATGGCGTGCTGTGGCTGCTGCGCCGCAAGCTGCGTCGGCAGTTGACGTTCGGAATAGAAAAGACAATGGACTAAAACAAATACAAAAAAACAAAAACAAGAAGCATGATGAATTTTATCGTGATTGCAGTGGCAGTGCTGGGCGCAATCGGACTGATTTCCGCCGTGGTGCTGTACGTCTGCTCCAAGAAATTCGCGGTCTATGAAGACCACCGCATCCCGGAGGTCGCCGCGCTGCTGCCCGGTGCGAACTGCGGCGGCTGCGGCTTTGCCGGGTGCAGTGCCTTGGCCGACGCACTGGTCAAGGGTGCCGACGCGGGAAGCATAGACGGCATCAGCTGTCCCGTCGGCGGACAGGAAGTGATGGGCAAGGTGGCCGACCTCTTGGGCATGGCCATTGCCAACGGTGAACCCATGGTGGCGGTGGTGCGCTGCGGAGGCACGTGCGCCCTGCGCCCGAAGACGGCGAACTACGACGGACTGCACACCTGTGCGGCCATGAACGCCTGCGGCGCGGGAGAGACGGGCTGCGGCTTCGGCTGTCTGGGCTGCGGCGACTGCGTGGCCGCCTGTCAGTTCGGGGCTATCCGCATGAACGCCGAGACGGGACTCCCCGAGGTGGACGAGGCACGCTGCACCGCGTGTGGCGCGTGCGTCAAGGCTTGTCCGCGCCACATCATCGAACTGCGCCGGAAGGGCATTAAGGGTCGCCGCATCTACGTGGAGTGCGTCAACAAGGACAAGGGAGCCGTGGCCATGAAGGCTTGCAAGGCGGCCTGCATCGGTTGCGGGAAATGCGTCAAGGAGTGCGCCTTCGAGGCCATCACGGTGGAGAACAACGTGTCGTACATCGACTTCACCAAGTGCCGTCTCTGCCGCAAGTGCGTGGCCGTGTGTCCCACCAAAGCCATCAAGGCGGTCAACTTCCCGGCTCCGAAGGCCGAAACGCCGGCTACCACAGACAACAGAAAGGAGGAACAAGCATGAAAATCAAGACATTCAGTATAGGAGGAATCCATCCCGAGGAGAACAAGCTCAGCAACGAGGCCGTCACCCAGGAGGCGGCGCTGCCCGTGCAGGCGGTCTTCCCGCTCTCGCAGCACATCGGTGCTCCGGCCAAACCCGTCGTGGCCAAAGGCGACCGGGTGAAGGTGGGCACGCTGATTGCCGAGGCCGGAGGCTTCGTTTCCGCACCCATCCATTCGTCGGTCAGCGGCACTGTGGCGAAAATCGACACGGTGGTCGACGCGTCGGGCTACCGCAAGCCGGCGGTGTTCATCAACGTGGAGGGCGACGAATGGGAAGAGACCATCGACCGCTCCGCCGCACTGGAGACCGTGGAGGCGCACCCCGAACTCACGCCCGAGGAAATCGTGGACCGCATCAAGGCGGCCGGCGTGACGGGAATGGGCGGAGCCGGCTTCCCCACCTTCATCAAGCTCTGTCCGCCCCCGACGGCCAAGGCCGAGTGCGTCATCATCAACGCCGTGGAGTGTGAGCCGTACATCACCGCCGACTACCGGCTGATGCTGGAGAAGCCGGACGAGATTCTGGTGGGACTGGAACTGCTGATGAAGGCGGCCAAGGTGACGCGCGGCTACATCGGCATCGAGACCAACAAGCCGAAGGCCATCGCGCTGCTCGCGGAGAAGTGTGCCGCGAAGTTTGCCGGGTCGCCCTACGCCGTGGAGGTCGTGCCCCTGCAGCAACGCTATCCGCAGGGCGGCGAGAAACAGCTCGTTGATGCCGTCATCGGCCGTCAGGTGCCTGCGCCTCCGGCCATCCCCGTCAACGTGGGAGCCATCGTGCAGAACGTGGGGACGGCCTTCGCCGTCTATGAGGCCGTGATGAAGCGCAAGCCGCTGTTCGAGCGTTACACGACGGTGACGGGAAAGAAACTGCTGCACCCGGGCAATTTCCTGGTGCGCATGGGAACCCCGATGAAGGACCTCATCACCGCCTGCGGCGGAATGCCCGAAGGCGACGCGAAGGTGCTGGCCGGCGGACCGATGATGGGCAAGGCACTCACCACGACGGACGTGTCCGTCTGCAAGGGCACCAATGCCGTCACCATCCTCTCCGACACGGACGCACGGCGCAAGGAAGCGCAGCCCTGCATCCGCTGCGGAAAGTGCGTGGATGCCTGTCCGATGGGGCTGGAGCCTTACCTGCTGGCCAAGCTCTCCGGAGTAAAGAACTGGGAACGCTGCGAGGCGGAGGACGTCACGAGCTGCATCGAGTGCGGCTCCTGTCAGTTCACCTGTCCTGCCCACCGTCCGCTGCTCGACCACATCCGTCTGGGCAAGCAGACCGTCATGGGCATCATCCGCAGCCGTCAGGCCAAGAAACAGTAAAACAACAATGCAACAACAGATTATTAAGGTATAGAAAACACAATGGGAAATCTCATCGTTTCATTATCGCCCCACGCTCACGGAACCGACACGGTGGAGCGCAACATGTACGGCGTTATCGTCGCCCTGTTGCCTGCCCTGCTGGCCTCCTTCTGGTTCTTCGGCATCGGCTCGGTCATCGTGACCGCCACGAGCGTCGCCGCGTGCGTCCTCTTCGAGTGGGCCATCAACAAGTATATGCTGCGCAACGGGCGCATCACCGTGTGCGACGGTTCTGCCGTGCTCACCGGACTGCTCCTTGCGTTCAACCTTCCTTCCAACCTTCCGCTGTGGATCGTCGTCATCGGTGCGCTGTTTGCCATCGGTGTGGCCAAGATGCCGTTCGGCGGACTGGGCAACAACCTGTTCAACCCGGCCTTGGTGGGACGCGCCGCCCTGCTGGTGGCGTTCCCGGCACAGATGACCACGTGGCCGAAGGTCGGGCAGACGTTCTCCTATCTCGACGCAGAGACCGGAGCCACTCCGCTGTCCCTCATGAAGCAGGCCATCAAGAGCGGCGACGCTTCCGTACTGGACCGCCTGCCCGACGCGCTGTCGCTCTTCCTGGGCAACCATCCCGACGGAGCCGGTGCCATGGGTGAGGTCTGCGCCTTGGCTCTGCTGCTTGGGCTGGCCTTCATGCTGTGGAAGAAAATCATCACCTGGCACATTCCCGTGAGCATCATCGCCACGGTGTTCTGCCTGTCCGGACTGATGCACCTGGCCAATCCCGTGTACGCCGACCCCGTGTCGGTAGTGCTCAGCGGCGGACTGCTGCTCGGTGCCATCTTCATGGCCACGGACTACGTGACTTCGCCGATGACCCACCGCGGCCAGCTCATCTATGGTGTCGCCATCGGTGTGCTGACGGTCATCATCCGCAACTGGGGTGCTTATCCTGAGGGAATGTCGTTCGCCATCCTCATCATGAACGCCTTCACGCCGCTCATCAACAACTATGTCAAACCAAAACGTTTCGGGGAGGTCGTAAAATGAAGAAATTGGAATCGTCATTGCGCAACATGGCCCTCGTGCTCACCGTGGTCTCCGTGGCCGTGGGAGGCATCCTTGCCGCCGTCAACAACGTGACCAGCGGCCCCATTGCACAACAGAAGGAGAAGCTGCTCGCCGACGGCATCCGGTCGGTGATGGGCACAGACCGCATCACCGTGGCCGGAACCGACTCCGTCCGCCAGACGGGCAGCAACGGAAAGGCGGAGCACTACGTGGTCTACCGCATAGAGAGCGACGGACAGCCCTTCGGCGCAGCCGTCGAGAGCACCGCCGGCGGATTCGGCGGCGACCTGAAAGTGCTGGTCGGCTTCAACCGGTCGGGCGACATTCTGGGCTACACCGTTCTGGAGCACGCCGAGACACCGGGACTGGGAGCCAAGGCCGGCAAATGGTTTCAGAAAGGACAGAAGGGCGACATCATCGGCAAGAATCCTGCCAGTCCCCTGACCGTGTCGAAGGACGGCGGCGACGTGGATGCCATCACGGCCTCCACCATCACGAGCCGCGCCTTCCTGAAGGCCGTCAACCAGGCCTATTCCGCCTATATGAACAACAACAAAAAGTAAAATCGCCATGAGTTATCTTGGAATCATCAAAAACGGCATCGTAAAGGAGAACCCCACGTTTGCCCTCATACTGGGCATGTGTCCCACGCTGGCCACGACCACCTCGGCCCTCAACGGCATGTCGATGGGGCTGGCCACCATGGCCGTGCTCATCTGCACCAACTTTGCCATCAGCTGCATCAAGAACGTGACACCCGACATGGTGCGCATCCCCGTGTTCATCGTGGTGATTGCGGCCTTCGTCACCATCCTCCAGATGTTCATCAAGGCCTATCTGCCCGCCCTCGACGCGTCGCTCGGCCTCTTCATTCCGCTGATTGTGGTCAACTGCATCATCCTGGGACGTGCGGAAGCCTTTGCCGCGAAAAACTCGCCCTTGGCCTCGCTCTTCGACGGCGTGGGCATCGGACTCGGCTTCACCCTCGGACTGACCTCGCTCGGGGTCTGCCGCGAACTGCTGGGCGCAGGCTCCGTGTTCGGTCTGCAGCTGTTGCCCGAGACCTGCAACATCCTGCTCTTTGTATTGCCTCCGGGAGCCTTCATCACGCTGGGCTTCCTCGTGGCCATTGTAAACAGACTAAAGAAGGCTTGACATTATGGAATACATATTGATATTTATCTCCGCCATTTTCGTGAACAACATCGTGTTGTCACAGTTCTTGGGCATCTGCCCCTTCCTTGGCGTTTCAAAGAAAATCGACACTTCGCTGGGCATGGCGGCTGCCGTGGCCTTCGTGCTGACGCTCTCCACCGTCGTCACGTGGCTGGTGCAGCGCTGCGTGCTGGATGTCTTCGGCTTGGCCTATCTCCAGACGATTGCCTTCATCCTTGTCATTGCCGCCCTGGTGCAGATGGTGGAAATCATCCTCAAGAAGGTGTCGCCGTCCCTGTATCAGGCATTGGGCATCTTCCTGCCGCTGATCACGACCAACTGCTGTGTACTGGGTGTGGCCATCCTCGTCATCCAGAAGGACTTCTCGCTGTTGCAGTCCGTGGTCTATGCGTTTTCCACGGCACTCGGCTTCGGTCTTGCACTGACGGTGTTTGCCGGAATGCGCGAGCAGTTGGAGCTTTGCTCCATTCCCAAGGGGATGCGCGGCATGGCCATTGTCATGCTGTCGGCCGGACTGCTGAGCCTGGCCTTCATGGGCTTCTCGGGCGTGGACGGCGGCCTGCGCCTGCTGTTCGGTCTGGACTGACCGGGCGGACAACGATACGCAAAAGAAAACAGGGCTCTGCATGGTGCAGGGTCCTGTTTCTTTTGGTTGGGTTTGAAGTTTACTATCAGTCGAGCTTCAGGTCTTTCTTGATGGCCTTGATGCGCTCGTCGGCTGCTTTCATGCAACGCTCGTAGCATCCGGCGCACTTGAACGAGGCATCCTTGATTTCCAGATAGAACTTGATTTTCGGCTCGGTGCCCGAGGGGCGCACGCTGATCTTCGTGCCGTCCTCGCAGAACCACTGGAGCACGTTGGACGTGTCGGGCATCACAATCTTCTCCGTCGTGCCGTCGGCCTTCCGGGCCTCCAGCGTCTGGTAGTCCTTCCACAGCACCACCTTCGCGCCGCCGAGCGTCTGCGGCGGGTTGGCGCGGAAGTCGGCCATCATCTGCCGGATCTCGTCGGCACCGGTCTTGCCCGGGCGCACCACGTTGACGGTCGTCTCGCGCGAGAAGCCGTATTCCGCATAGATGTCCATCAGCAGGTCGTAGAGCGTCTTGCCGTTGTCCTTGGCCCACGCTGCGATTTCACAAATCAGGCAGATGGAGGCAGGGGAGTCCTTGTCGCGCACCTTGTCGAAGGGCAGGAATCCGAACGACTCCTCGCCGCCGCCGATGAACTTCTCCTTGCCCTCGGAAATCCGTATCTCGTTGGCAATCCACTTGAATCCCGTGTAGCAGTCGCGCAGCTCCACGCCGTTCTTCTTGGCAATCTCGGCAATCTCCTCCGTGGTCACGATGGTCTTCACCAGGAACTCGTTGCCCTTGAGTTGTCCGAGCTTCTTCTTGTTGGCGATGATGTACCAGCAGAACATCATGCAGGTCTGGTTGCCGTTGAGGATTTCCCATTCGCCCTTGGCGTTGCGGCAGACGATGGCGAGGCGGTCGGCATCAGGGTCGGAGGCAATGACGAGGTCGGCGTTGAGGCGTGTGCCCAGCTTCATGCCGAGCGTCATGGCCTCGGCGTTCTCGGGGTTCGGCGACACGACGGTGGGGAAGTTGCCGTCGATGGTCATCTGTTCGGGCACGACGTGGATGTTCTGGAATCCCCACGAACGCAGGGCTTCGGGGATGATGACGCGCCCCGTGCCGTGCATGGGCGAGTAGACGATGTTGAGGTCCTTGTGGCGCAGGATAACGTCCTGGTCCACCATGGCTTCCTTCACGGCCTGGATGTAGTCCCAGTCCATCTCTCCGCCGATGATGTCGATCAGCTCCTTGTTGCCCTCGAACTTCACCTGGTCGATGCTCACCTTGTTCACCTCGTCGATGATGCCCTTGTCGTGGGGAGCGAGCACCTGTGCGCCGTCCTCCCAGTAAGCCTTGTATCCGTTGTATTCGCGCGGGTTGTGCGAGGCCGTCACGTTGACACCGGCCTGACAGCCCAGTTGTCGGATGGCAAAGGAGATTTCCGGGGTGGGGCGGAGGCTCTCGAAGAGGTAGACCTTGATGCCGTTGGCGGAGAAGATGTCGGCCACGGTTTCGGCGAACATCCGTCCGTTGTTGCGGCAGTCGTGTCCCACAACGACGGAGAGATTCTTGCGGCCGGGGAACGCCTTGAGGATGTAGTTGGCGAAGCCCTGCGTGGCCATGCCCACGATGTACTTGTTCATGCGGTTGGTGCCTGCGCCCATGATGCCGCGCAGTCCGCCCGTGCCGAACTCAAGGTTCTGGTAGAAGGCATCGATGAGGGCGGTCTTGTCGTCGCTGTCGAGCATGGCCTGTACGGCCTTGCGTGTCTCTTCGTCGAAGGCCGGCGAGAGCCATTCCTTTGCCCGTGCTTCACATTGGGCAATCAGTTGGGAGTTGTTTTCCATAATCGTATTGTTTTTTGTGTTAGTTATTGACGTTCTGCGAAAATCATAGGCAAAGATAGGCAATTATTTCTGAACGGCCAAGGATTTCCGGATTTTTATCGGTTTCTGTCGTTCTGCGGTCCGGCTTTTTGCGCGTTGCAGGATGTTGTCGTGGATGAACGGCGTGTAGAACAGCAGGTCCCAGTGGTGCAGGCAGTCGGGGTGTACTCCGGCACTCCGGAACACGGGGTTGCCGTTCCACTGCCGATAGTCGTCGGCCTTGTCGGTCTCCACGGTGAGGAGGTGCGTGTCGGGGTCGAGGCGGACGGTGTGCAGGCTTCCTTCATAGGTGAAGGTGGCGGGTGTGCCGTCCGTCTTCCAGTTCACGGGGTTGATGCCGGCCACGGCTTCTCCGGTTACCAGTGGCCACCGGCCTGCCTTGCTGAGCACGGAATTGAAGGACACGGTGACGCCGGGCGTGGTCGCGTCCGTTGCCGGGATGATGTGGCTGCACCTTTCGTCCTCCGCGGCGATGCGGTAGCCCAAGGCGTAGGCGGCCACCAGTTGTCCGTACTGTCGGTCGGTCATGTGCTTCAGCAGGTCAAGCACGAGCATGGCTCCCTGCGAGAATCCCGCGAGGACAAACCTCCGCCCCTGGTTCATGTGCGCCATATAGTGGTCGAAGGCCCGGCACACCTCCTCCGCCACGAGGCGGTATTCCGCCCGGAACAGACTGTCTGGCAGTTGGATGGCGTTGAAGGTGAACTGGTGGTAGTAGGGCGCGAAATAGTTGAAGTCGTGCTGCCCGATGTGCTCCTCGACGTAGGCCAGCTCGGCATCGATGGCCTGCCGGTCTTCTGCGGTCAGCCGGGCGCGGTACACCTCCCTGCCGTCGTCGTCCTTGGCCGTAACGACCTCTGTCGACACGAGATACAACAGGTCAATCTTCTCTTGACACACGGAATCCTTCGCCTGATACCATGCACAGGCTGCTGTCTGTCCGGCCGCGCGTGTCGCGGAGAGCAGGGTGGCCGTCAGCACCAGCAGGAAAACAAATCGTATCTGTCTTTTCATCTTGTAGCCTTTCCGTTGCAAAAATAGTCAAAATATCCCAATCCGCGAAACAATCCGCGGAAAAAAACGGGAAGTGACCATTGATTGCGATCAATACCTTCATCCAAAACTGGATGGACCCGTTGACTGCGATCAAGACCTCCATCCAAAACTGGATGGACCCGTTGACTGCGATCAATGCCTCCATCCAAAACTGGATGGACCCGTTGACTGCGATCAACGGTCATTTCCCGTTTTTTTCGGGACTTTTGCAACTGCTGAAGTTAAAAAACATACAAATAAATTTGTTATTTCGAAAAAAACGTGTAAATTTGCAACCGATTCGGGGGAGAAATCCCGAAGAACAGATGCATTAGCTGATTATATCGCACTTGACTGAAGACGCGTAGGAAACAGATTTGGAATAGTTCGATTTAAGAAGCAAGGGGAAAGCCGGAAGAAAGAGGCTTCCTTCCATACAGCATTAGCTATGCTCGCGCGCTATATGGCGTGGCAGCATTCTTACAACTGTATGGAGGGGTTCCAATTTTCCTACGCGCGCCCCTTAGGTCAAGTGCATAAGAACGGCCACGCCATTCTTTGTGCTTATATCCGATTGGAACAACTGAAGAAAAATGAGCATGAAACAAGTAACATTTATTATTAATCAACAGTATTAACATTCAAAAGAAAAAAATCATGAAGTGTATTAAGACCTTCGCAGTGACCGTCCTGCTGACCGTCTCTGCCAGTGCATTTGCACAGTTTACGAACTCTGGAAGCGGCTCTTCCGCATCCATTTCAGACCCCCAAAAGGGCTGGAGTACTGTCTATGTGGAGTGGAATCCCAGCGGTTTCCTGCCAAAATATGGGAGCAATAAGATATTTACCGGCTTCTCTGCGGGCTACAATCATGCCACAAGTATCTCCAGCACTATACCTTTGTTTGTAGAGGCGGGCGTAGGCGTGCAATATTCACGCTACTCTGATGGTGATACTTTTTACATTAGTGCGCTCTCGGCCAAAGTGCCTGTTGAGTTGCTTTATGCATGGCAACTTCCCAACAGTTCCGTCACTTTGATTCCTCACGCAGGTCTCAATTTTCGTTTCAACATCTGGGGACATTTATCAGACTCCTCTTGTGGTGAACACCTCAATCCCTTTCTCAAGGACGATATGGGGAGAAATGGGGTCTGGAAGCGTTTTCAGGCAGGATGGCAAATTGGCGTAAAGGCTCGCTTTAACAAACGTTTCATGATAGGTGCATCCTATGGTACCGATTTCTCCGAGATTTGCAAGGAAACCAAGATAGTCACAGGTACCGTTACGCTCGGATATACTTTCTAAAAACGAATGGCGATAAGGGGAAACCGTTCGCTCTTTTAGACTTAAATGATAACAAATAAATACGACCAACATGAAAAAGTTTATTTCCGTTTTGAGCCTTACTTTAGGCGTGTTAATGACCACCGTACTTATTGCTTGTGGTGGGGATTCTGACCCGGCAAATGCAGATAAACAGGAAGTTTATGAATCTGGAGACTTTGATTTCTCTGCAAAAAATTCAGATGGAGTAACGCTTTACTATAA
>CAVJNH010000036.1:0-24386 GCA_963651005.1 Oscillibacter sp. MSJ-31 | reverse complement strand
ATATACTCATTATGTTTTATATATACGCCCGTCGCTGCCGGATTCCCTTCCGCTCCGCCCCTACCCCAGTTCCCCTTTCCCTCAACGCACACGAAATGCAGCATCTTTTTCCTTGGTTTCCTTGGTGGTTACAAAAGAAAAACGTACCTTTGCGGACAGGTTCATTACGGATTATTAATGAAGGGAAACATGGAACAAGAAAAAAAATACAACAAGGTGGGCGAATGGCTACATTCCGATGCAGAGCCCATGATTGATTTGTCAGGTATGTCGGATTCCGACAAGGCTTCACTGCTTAAGCTGGTCATGAGATGAAAGTGTATCTCGATACCAATATGCTTTATTTCCTGTTGTTGAAAAACAATGGGGACATTTCGCCTGCGGTAAGTTCCATATTGAGTGATTACCAAACGGTTTTGTGTACGAGTTCCGTCTGTGTGCATGAACTTATTCATTTGTGCCACATAGGCAAGGTTCCCGTGGGAAAGAAAAAGTCTGCATTGAAAAGTGCCCATGACGTTTTGACATGGCTTAATGAGATGAACATTGGAATCATTGCTGTCACAGAGAAGCATTTGCGGGAATATGCAGATCTGCCCTATTATGAAGACCATAAAGATCCCAATGACCGGTTGATTATTGGACAAGCCTTGTCAGACAAGGTATTGTTGATTAGTTCCGACCACAAATTCGAACGGTATGTGAAATATGGTTTGAATTTTATATTCAACAGACGATAACAATTTCAACTCTCTGCCGAGAGAAAAAATTTTCTCTGCCCAGAAAGTGAAAATTCCCTGCTGCCGGAACCGAGCCGCCCCGATAGGTTAACAGACGTTAATTCTACATACAGAAAAAAAAAAAACGGGAAAAAACTTTGATGAATTAACAGAAAACCGTACCTTTGCGGCGGAGTAGGTATGAGTTCGCCCGACCTGCAACACACAGACATAGAGATATAGATTAAGGAAAGTAACGAATAAGTTTAATTAAATAGCACTAAAAATGAAAAGACGACTTACTAGTATTTTGCTCTTCTCTGCCCTGTTAGTGGGTGGGGCAAGTACGCTCGTTTCCTGTAAGGACCACGACTGCGACCAGTCCCTGTACGATGCCGACACGAGGCTGACGGCAGAGCTGTCCAGTCAGGCTACGACCATCACGAATCTGGCCAACCAGTTGGCCACAGAGACTTCCTCGCGCGAGACGCAGGACGAGATTCTGAGAGGACTCATCAACAACAACGCCACCGCCATTGCCAATGCGGCACAAGACGCTAGGGATGCTTTGGCAAAGGCCGGAGCCAACGCCACTACCATCAGTGGAATCCAGACCAAGCTGCTCCAGCTTGAGTCGCAACTGGCCGCTTACGCCGACCTGGCCACCAGACTCGGCACGGCAGAAGAGGACATCGCCAGGCTCCAAGAGCAGATTGCAGGCCTCACGGGCGACTACGACATCACCGAGATGAACAAGAAGCTCGCTGAACTGGAGGCCAAGCAGAAGACGGACTCCGCACGCATCACGGCCATCGAGGAGGGCAAGACCACACTGGAGGAACAGCTGCAGAAGATCAATGCAACACTCACCGGCGGCGAGGGCCAGTTGAGCTACGACCAAGTGAAGGCCCAGGTGGAAGCCAACAAGAGCAAGATTGCTGCACTGGAGAGCAAGGTGAACGACATCAACAACAAGTTCGCCGACTACGTCAAGGAGGCTTACACCGAAGAGCTCAACGATGCCATCGAGAAAGCCAGCGACAGCCTGAAGGAGGACATCAAAGAGGTGGAGGACAAGCTGACCGAGCAGCTGAACAAGTTGTTCAACGCCATGGCCAACGAGGTGACCAGCGTTGTGGTGAACAGCTTCTACAGCCCCGTTCTGGGTTCCTACAAGGACATGATCGGCACACAGGCCCGCTTCTTGGGTGCTTACTATGGCACTGCTGAAAAGGCAGTAAGTATCGGCGAAGAGAAAATCTACGCCAACACACAGCTGGTAGACACGGAGACCGGAGCCAATGCCGGAACCATCGGCGTGTACATCAACCCGGCCAACAAGGACTTCAGCGGTTTGACATTCAAGATTGTGGACAGCCAAGGCAAGGAGACTCCGTTCACCGCTACCGTGACAAAGTCCACGAAGGTGGAGCAGTACGGCTACACCCGTGCAGAGAGCGCAACGCCCAACTACTACCTCCTGAAGGTGAACGTAGCCGCCAGCGACATCGAGAAAGTCAAGACCTGGACCAGCGACGACGTGAACGCCCTCAAGGACGTGGCTCAGGGCGTGCTGAACAAGCTCAAGAACAGCGGCAACAGCATCAGCCTCAGCGAGATGGCCAACACCCTCTACAAGACCCTGAACAACCGCCTCACGGAGTATCACTTGGCTCTGCCGCAGACGCTGACCGACGGCACCAACTCGACACTGAATGTCACCATCGCCGACAAGGACTTCGCAGCAACCGCCATCAAGCCGCTGTCTTACGATTTCCTGAAGAACGGCATCGACTACACCATCCAGGACATTCCTACGCTGGAGAGCAAGGGTCTCTATATCGACACCAGTAAGTTGAAGTGGTCTGACCTCAATCACATCGCCGACATCGAACAAGACATCTACATCGACATTCCAGATGTTAACTCCGTAAAAATCAATGGCGAAAAGGTTCACATCACTGCAAAAGGCGAATTGGTTTGGGATAACGGTGACAAGTCTATTGACAAGCTGTCGGGTGTCTCAGTGACTGTAGACAAGGTTACATTCGATGCAGATGCCTTGGAGTTCAAACAGACGACGAAGACCATTACCGTAAAGGTAAGCATGGCACAGTTCAACAGCATGATTGACCAGATTAACAATCAGGTTGGCAATATGCTGGGCACTGTTGAGGACTTGGCCGCCAAGGTGAACAAATACGTCAACACCATCGATGGCAACATCATCAACCGCATCAACGACTACATCCACAAGTGCAACTCCCTGCTCGACAACGTCAACAAGTTCCTGCAGCCGGCCATGTTCGCCACCGACGGCACCAACTGGGTGAAGCTGCCCACCATCGCCAACGGTGCAACCTACGTCAAGATGAGCAACGGCAAGGCTGACGTGCTCCTGCTGCCCACCTCCTACACCTTGGAGTACATTGCTCCCGCCTACAAGAAGTACATCACGGTGACCGGCCCCGACGGCACTTCCGTAACGGGTGACAACGTAGGCAAGGTCATCAGCGGCAATGTGCGCAAGGCCGGCTTCACTGCCACCAAGGCCGGTGACTACACCATCACCTACGAGGCAGTAGACTACTCCGGCGCAAAACGCAGCAGCAACTTCTTCGTTCAGGTTGTAGAGTAATCCAAACATACCGTCTCATCTTACGCAGAAGCATATAGACTACATAGAATAAACCTTTCGGTAACCGGTTTCCATCCTTATCCCCACCTATCGTGATAAAGCATGGAAATCGGTTATCGTCATATATAACGAGACAATGAGAAACAAAACCATACTGTCCGTTGCACTGGCCTGCCTCTCCGGTCTGACCGCCCATGCGCAGCTGAACGGCAACGGTTATTATCGGGTGGTGAACGCCACCACCGGGCGATACATGTCGCTCACCGACAACACCAGCCGCGGCCTGAGCATCACGACGACCTCCGTGGATGCCGGTGCGTTGCTGACCAAGAAGAACTGGGAGGAGGTTTCCACAGACCCCGGATCGGTTTTCTACATCGAGAACAAGAGCGGCGACCTCTACAACATCAGCGGCCAGGGGGCCAACCTCTACAGCATGATCAAGTACTACATCCGGTTGAAATACGATTCCTCGAACAACCTGTACCGGGCCTGGCAGTCAGAGTCCGGCGCAACGGTCTACCTGAGCGACGAGAACGACTTCACCAAGGGCGAGGATGTCGGTTACGTCGACTGCAACACCAACGCCACCCTGAACTGGAAGATTACCGCCGTCAACACAGGCGACAACTACATCAGCGTCAAGCCCACACTGTCCGCCAACGGCAAATACTACGCCTCGTTCTACGCAGGTTTCCCGTTCAGCGTGACTTCCACCAACATGAAGGTGTACTACATCAGCAGTGTGGACGAAAGCAACGGCGTTGCCATCTATAAGGAGTTGAGCGGCACCATCCCTGCCGGCACACCCGTCATCATCGAAAGCACCTCCAGCAGTCCTTCCGACAACAAGCTGAAACTGGAGACCACCAATCCTGCGGCCATTACCGGCAACAAGATGACGGGCGTTTACTTCTGCCTCGGTTCAAGAGTGACCGCCCATTACAACAGCACCCCGTTTGACGCATCCACCATGCGTCTGCTGAGTGTCGCCGCGGACGGTTCGTTGGCGTTCAGTGACGACGACACCAATGCAGCCAGCGTGATTATCAACACGACCAACTACCCCACCATCAAGGCCATTCCCCACAACACGGGCTACCTGAAAGTTTCCAGCTCCTGCCCCAAGACCTTGAAACTCTATGCCGAGGGCACATACACCGACATTGAGGAAGTCCACAGCGACGACAGCAACAAGCCGGCCAATGTCTACAACATGAACGGCATGATTGTACGCAGGAAAGCCACCACTACCGAGGGCTTGCCGTCGGGAATCTATATTTTCAAGGGAAAGAAAGTCGTCGTGAAATAAGGTTTCCGAGCCGCACAACCATCCAAGAGACTTCCTAACTGTCACTAAAAGATGCGGTGAGAGAAGCGCACTTCCAACACGGGAAACGCCTTGAAACCTTTGAACAGTCTCACATAGCTGCCGACCTTGCCACTGATGTCTGTCACATCCTTGGCAAGGTCGACTCCGTCGTGGGTCAGCACTCGGGGCGTTCCGCCCCAGAACAGCACCCCACAATCGAACGAAATCCAGTTGCGGTCGCTCCTGTCGGACAGTTTTCCCCCGTAGCCGAAGCCCAGATACGGACGAAACCGGTTCACCTTCATCTTGCAGGAAACCATATTGTTTTTGTCCGGCTCCATAACATACGGCGTACCGTCCTTGTAGTCGCCGAGATGCACGCCCATCCGACCATAACCCATAAACAGGTTGTAGAGACTTTCGTCCGCATAAATCGTCCTGCCACTGACAGAAAGAATAGGCTTCGGCAGCACGCTGAAATCATCCCCCGTCTGGCTTTCCCAAGACTCTTTCACCCTATCGTAGAGATTATTATACATCGCCACGCAGACGAGCGAAGTCGCATCAGCAGCCGCATTCTCCGCCCGGGCAATCGTCGAGGGGCCGGCATAGAAGCCCGCCGTCACGTGCCAGTTCCTGTTCCGGAACGGGAACACATCCACCAGAAACTTGAAGTTTTTCATGGTCGGCTTGCCCTTCACGTCGATGTTCCGGTCCACCTCGAAGTCAAACAGCTCGTTGAGCTTATTGGAGAGGTGGTCGAACTTCTCGTCCTGCACGTCGGAATCAAAATCGTCGCCCACCTGCACGCCGAAGTGCATGGTCTGCTCATAATGAGGGTAGAACGAGAACCCCGTGCGCACCTGCACCCGTTTGCCGACAGGCATCGCCAAGTCGACACCCACGCCCGTAGAACCCACCGTGACCGCCCCATCCAGATGATTGAAGAAGTTTCTGTCGTTCTCCTTGACCTCCGCCATCTGGGCGTAAGCGGGAGCAGCAGCCAAGAGAGCCACCGCCAGACATCCGAAACATTTTATCATAAATCCTTAGTCTATAAATACAATTTCACCTAATATCGGGCAAAGTTACGACATTTTTTCCGAATAATCCACTTTTCCCCTCACTAATAAGGGAAAAACCGAAACATTTTGTAACTTTGCAGGAGATTTTTCAAACATCAGCAAAACTACGACAAACTATGAACATCAAAACAACATCAAAACGAGTGGCACTGATCTTCGCCACACTCACCCTCGCGCTGACGGCAACAGCCGAGAACTACCCCTACCGCAGCGATTACCTCTGGGTCACGGTGCCCGACCACGCCGACTGGCTCTACAAGACCGGAGAGCAAGCCAGCATCGAGATACAGTTTTACAAATACGGCATTCCGCGCGACGGCGAGGTGCGCTACCGCGTGGGCAACGACCGTCTGGAACCCGACACGGAGGGGACAGCCCACCTGAAAAACGGCAGGGTCACCATCCACATCGGCACCAAGAAAACGCCCGGCTTCCGCGACGTGCAACTGTCGCTGCAACTGGACGGACAGCGTTACAACCATCATGTCAAGGTCGGCTTCTCGCCCGAAAAGATACAGCCCTTCACCAAGGAACCGAAAGACTTTGACGCTTTCTGGAAACAGAACCTCGACGAGCTGCGGGAAGTGCCCCTCTCCTACACCAAGGAACTGGCCCGCGAGTATTGCACCGACAAGGTGGACTGCTATCTGGTGAAAATCCCCGTCAACCGCGCCAAGCAGTGCGTGTACGGCTACCTTTTCTACCCCAAGAACGCCCAGAAGGGGAAGCATCCTGTGGTGCTCTGTCCTCCGGGAGCCGGCATCAAGACCATCAAAGAGCCTTTCCGCCACAAGTATTACGCCGAGAACGGCTTCATCCGTCTGGAGATGGAGATACACGGACTGGACCCCCGGTTGCCGAAAGAAACCTTCGACGACCTCAGCCGCGCCTTCAACAGTGGCTCGACAGGCTACCTTGAGAACGGCCTCGACGACCGCAACCGCTACTACATGAAGCGCGTCTATCTCTCGCTGGTGCGCTGCATCGACCTGCTCACCTCGATCCCCGAATGGGACGGGCGCAACGTGGCCGTACAGGGAGGCAGCCAGGGCGGTGCACTCTCCATCGTGGCCGCCGGTCTCGACCCACGCATCAACCTGTGTGTGGTCAACCATCCGGCACTCAGCGACATGGCCGGCTACACCGAGAAAGGGCGCACCGGCGGCTATCCGCATTTCAACCACATGGAAGGGCTCTACACCCCTGCCACCCTCTCGACCATGGCCTACTACGACGTGGTGAACTTCGCCCGTAAGGTGCGCGCCACCACCTACATGACGTGGGGCTACAACGACGACGTCTGTCCGCCGACCACCAGTTATGCCGTATGGAACATCCTGTCCTGCGAGAAGGAAGCCCTCATCACCCCCATCAACGAACACTGGACCAGCGACGCTACCGAATACGGACAGATGGTCTGGATAAAGAATCACCTCAAGTAAACCAATGAAACACCAGACCCTCCGCTTGCCGTGGAAACTACGGCGCACGACTACCACGGCAACAGCCGTCTGCTGTATGGGAATACTCCTTGCCGGATGCACCACCGATGCCTACGAGAAAGGCGACGGCACCTACTCCGGGCTGCAGGCCGAGCTGGCCGAAGTGTCCGTCACGGCAAGCCGGAGTGCGACAGGCTTCGTGGCCGACAACGGTCAGCACTATGTGTTTGACACCCCTGTGCAGGTGGCGTGGGCGAAGGAGGTCGACTCCACCTACCGCGCCGCAGTGTACTTCGAGGATTTGGGCAACGGCACGGCCAAGTGCCTGTCGGTGGGGCGCGTGCCTACCCTCCGCCCCGTCGCCCATTGGAAGATGAAGGAAACAGCCGACGACCCTGTGGGGTACGAGAGCGCGTGGCCATCGGAAAGCGGCCGCTACGTCAATCTGGCATTGCTGCTCAAGTCGGGATACGACGATTCGGACAAGCTCCACGCGGTGTCCTTGTCGCAGGACACGGTCATCTGCCACGCCAACGGGTGCAACACGGCCCACTACCGGCTGTTCCACAACCAGAACCTCATTCCGCAATACTACACCGACCGTTACTACGTGAGCATCCTGCTGCCCGACACCGCGCGCCTGGACACCGTCGTGTTGCAGATGAACACCACCGCAGGCATGGTGCGCAAGACCATTCCTGTCAAATAGCCGCAGTAACGGACTGACCAGTACGCGGAAAGAGGCTCATTGCAGTTGCTGCAATTCCTCGGTGAAGATGGTCTCCAGTTCGTCGAGTTCCCCTTCCGTAGTCGCCCAACAGGTGACGAAGCGGCAAATGGTGCGCTGACCGGTGGTCTGCCCCCAGTGAGTGAATGTCACGCGCTGATCCAACGCCTCGACGAGACGGTTGGGGAGGATGACAAACTGCTGGTTGGTGGGCGACGAAATGAAGAACTCGAATCCCATCCTCTCGAACATCCGCTTCATCCGCATGGCCATGTCGATGGCGTGTCGCGAGAGGTCAAGATAGAGATTGTCCGTGAACAGCGCATCGAACTGCAGTCCTATCAGTGCGCCCTTGGCAATGACCGCCCCATGCTGTTTCTGTATCGAAAAGAAATGCTTGTGGGCAGGCCGGTTGGTGAACACCACCGCCTCGCCGCAGAGTGCTCCGATTTTCGTGCCTCCGATGTAGAACACATCACAGTGGCGCGCCAGATACGGCAACGTCACGTCATTGCCTTCGGCCATCAGTCCGTAGCCCAAGCGTGCCCCGTCGATATAGAGCGGAATGTCGTAACGCTGGCAAATGCCATACAGTTCGTTGAGTTCCGCTGCGGAATAGAGCGTGCCGAGTTCGGTGGGGAACGTAATATAGACCAAGCCCGGGAAAACCGCGTGGGCATTGTTGCCGTCGTGCATGAAGTCGTCCAGATACTTGTCGAGCACCTGGGCTTCCAGTTTCCCGTTGTTGCCGGGCAGCGTGATGATCTTATGCTCGGTGAACTCCACCGCTCCGGCCTCATGCACATTGATGTGTCCCGTATCGACACAAATCACGCCCTCATACTGATAGAGCAACGAGTCGATGGTCGTGGCGTTGGTCTGCGTGCCTCCGGTAAGGAAATAAATCTGCGCCCCGGGCAGTCCGCACGCCTCGCGGATGCGATCCTTTGCCCCTTCGGAATAGGTGTCGAAGCCGTAAGGTGTGGGTTTGGCCCCGTTGTGTTTCACCAGATTTTCCAGCACCTTGGGATGGGCACCGTTGTTGTAGTCACATTCAAAAGAAATCATAAAGCCTCCAACATTCGTTTAATCACCACAGAACACGAGATTTCCCGGTTGGCCGCCTCCGGAATCACGATGCTGTCCGGACTTTCGATGACCTCGTCCGTGACGATGAGTCCGCGGCGCACAGGCAGGCAGTGCATGAATCTGGCATGGTTCGTCCACGCCATGTGTTCCGCGTCGACCGTCCAGCTCCTGTCCTTTGACGTGATCTTTCCATAGTCGGCAGGACACGTCACACCCGGATTGCTCCAGTTCTTCGCATAGATGAAGTCGGCCCCCTCGAACGCCTTGCGCTGGTCGTACTCCACACGGGCGTTGCCCACGAACTGCGGATCCAGCTCATAACCCTCGGGGTGCGTCACCACGAAATCCACGTCAGCGGCGTTCATCCACTGCGCGAACGAATTGGGCACGGCCTGCGGCAAGGCACGGCAGTGGGGAGCCCACGTCAGCACCACCTTGGGACGCGCCGTCCTTTTATATTCCTCAATGGTTATCAAGTCCGCGAAGGCCTGGAGCGGATGTACCGTAGCCGTCTCCATGGCAAACACCGGTTTGCCGCTGTACTTGATAAACTGGTTGAGCACCGTCTCCGCATAGTCATAGTCGCGGTCCGACAGTCCGGCAAACGAGCGCACGCCAATCAAGTCACAATAGCAACCCATCACCGGAATGGCCTCCAGCAGATGTTCACTCTTGTCGCCATCCATGATCACGCCCCGTTCCGTCTCCAGTTTCCATGCTCCGGCATTGACATCGAGCACGATGACATTCATGCCCAGATTCATGGCCGCCTTCTGCGTGGACAGCCGTGTGCGCAGCGAGTTGTTGAAGAAAATCATCAGCAACGTCTTGTTCTTGCCCAACTGCTGGAATTTATAACGGTCGTTCTTGATCTCCCGAGCCTCGGCCAGCGCCTGATCCAGCGGGCCGATATCCTGTACATTGATAAAACTTTTCATCTGGTGTATCTGTTTTTCTGTTCAAATCTTTTTCATTCATTGGCGAATCTGTCCTTCGCCCTCCACAATCCACTTGTAGGTGCAGATCTCCTCCAGTCCCATCGGTCCGCGCGGCCCGAGCTTCTGGGTCGAGATGCCGATTTCCGCGCCCAGTCCGAACTGTGCGCCATCGGTGAACGACGTCGGTGCATTCCAATAGACACACGCCGCGTCCACCTCCTGTTGGAACTGGCGGGCGGCGGCCTCATCCTCCGTGACAATCGCCTCACTGTGGCCGGACCCGTAGCGCGCGATATGCGCCAGAGCCTCGTCGATGGATGCCACGGTGCGTACCGCCATCTTATAGTCCATGAACTCCGTGCCGAACGAATCACCGGTGGCCGGCAGCAGGAGCCGTTCGGGATAATGTCCCTGCAACGCCCCATACGCCTCCCTGTCGGCATACAGCACCACCTGCCTGTCGGCCAACGGAACCACCAGTTGCGGCAAGTCCGGCAACCGGTCTTCGTGGAGAATCAGACAGTCGAGCGCATTACATACCGAGACGCGACGCGTCTTTGCGTTGAGCACAATCCGCTGTCCTTTCTGCAAGTCCCCAGCCCGGTCAAAATACGTATTGACCACGCCGGCTCCCGTCTCCACCACCGGAATACGGGCATTGTCGCGCACGAAATCAATCAACCGACGGCCACCGCGCGGTATGCAGAGGTCCACCAAGCCCACGGCATTGAGCATCTCTGCCGTCGCCTCATGCGTAGCCGGCAACAAGGTCACCGTCTGCGGGTCTATCCCGTGACGCTGCAACACGCTGCGGATCAGTTCCACGGCGGCGCGGTTGGAGTCGTCGGCATCCCGTCCGCCCTTCAACACGCAGGCATTGCCGCTCTTGAAACACAGGGCAAACACGTCGAACGTCACATTAGGCCGGGCTTCATAGATAATGCCTATCACGCCGAAAGGCACCGTCACCCGGTGCAGGCGCAACCCGTTGGGCAACGTGCGTGCCTTGCTGGTGTGGCCGAGCGGTGACGGCAGTCCCGCCACATTGCGCATATCGGCAGCAATGCCGTCCAGCCGCTGTGGGGTCAGTTGCAGGCGGTCGTAGAGCGGATTGTCCACCTCCATGCGTGCCAAATCCCTGGCGTTGGCCGCCAACAGCACGTCCTTCTGTGCCACGATGGCTGCGGCCACCTCCTCCAGAACGGCCTTACGATTGCCGTCCGTCAGCACCGGCAAGGCCCGACTGGCCTTCTTCACTTGTTGGAACAGTTCTTTCATAAGTCTTTTACAGATTCTTGTTTCCGGGTCGGGATAAACTCCGTGCAGGGCACATCCTGCTTACGGGTGGCCAGATCGACCAGAATATTTTCCCGTTCGCCATTGGCGATGATGACCCTGATGCCCGCTTGCGACACCTTCGCCGCTGTGGTGTATTTCGAGTGCATCCCGCCCCGGCCAAAGGCACTCTTCTCCGGTCGGATATATTCCGAGAGATTGCGTCCCGGAGCCACCTCGCGGATGAGTTCGGCAGTCGGGTCGTCAGGATGCGCGGTAAATATGCCGTCAATGTTCGACAGCAGGACGAGCGTCTCGGCGTTCATCATTTGGGCAATAAGCCCCGACAACTCGTCGTTGTCGGTAAACATCAGTTCCGTCACGCTCACCGTGTCGTTCTCGTTGACGATGGGCAGCACATTGTTCTCCAGCATCACCTCCATGCAGGCCTGCTGGTTGCGGTATTGCTCCCCGGGTTCAAAGTTCTCCTTCATGGTCAACACCTGACCGATGTGGATGTCAAACTCGCGGAACAAATCGTAGTAAAGTCCCACGAGCTTCACCTGTCCTACAGCCGAGAACAACTGGCGCTGTTCCACGGAATCAAGCAGATGGTCTACCTGAATCTCTCCCCGTCCGCTGGCCATGGCACCCGACGAGACCAGAATCACTTCATAGCCGTGGCCACGCAGCCACGCCACCTGATCCACCAGTGCCGACATACGGGTCACGTCAAGTTTCCCGTCCTTACGGGTCAGCACGTTGCTGCCCACCTTCACTACGATTCGCTTCATCCTCTTACCTGTTTTACATTAGAAGTTATAACCTATCATTGCGAACAGCGCACTTTCATACGTACCCGGTTTGAAGCTGAAGTCATAACCGCCATTGATATAGAATTTCTTGTAATTGAAGCCGATACCCATGCGCCAACCCTCCTCCAATTTGCCTTGATCGATGCCATAGGCCAGGAAAGGGCCTGTGAATGGCTGTATGGAGGCTTTTTCACTGAGATGGATGTGATAGCTCAGTAAAGCCGGCAGCAAGAACGAGCTGTTGTCCTGATAGGAGCCGGGATAGTCTTTGTCGGAGGCATATCGATTGGCGTAATACAAACCTGTTTCGATATAAAACGGAAGTTTCGTAACAGGAAAACTGGCAGAGACACCACCGGTAGGATAGACGGATCTATCCACTCCCTCCTCAAGAAATGCAGGAGAAAAGGTAAAACCGCCTCTTATCCCGATAATCCTCTTGTCTGTCGCGTCCTTTTGAGCCATTGCACTATGGCTCACGCAGAGCAGCAGTGCAACGACAAGCAGTGCTTTGTTCCGTATCTTCATCTTTTTATTTTTTACAGTCCTTTTCCCGAATCTCGACCCTTCGGATTTTGCCCGATATGGTCTTCGGCAACTCGTCGACGAACTCGACGATGCGCGGATATTTGTAGGGAGCCGTTTCCTTCTTCACGTGCTGCTGGAGTTCCTTGACGAGGTCGTCGCCGGCCTTGTCCTTCCATTCCTTGCCCAGCACCACGGTCGCCTTGACCACCATGCCGCGGATTTCGTCAGGCACGCCCGTAATGGCACACTCCACCACAGCCGGATGCGTCATGAGAGCCGACTCCACCTCGAACGGGCCGATGCGGTAGCCGCTCGACTTGATGACATCATCGATGCGCCCCTCAAACCAGTAGTAGCCGTCCTCGTCGCGCCAAGCCATGTCGCCGGTGTGATACACGCCGTCGTGCCAAGCCTCCCGGGTCAGTTCCGGGTCGCGGTAATACTCCTTGAAAAGTCCTATCGGTTTGCGGTCGCCGACGCGCACCACAATCTCTCCCTTCTCACCGTCCTCGCAAGGCGTGCCGTCCGGTTTGACGAGGTCAATGTCATACTGCGTGTTAGGCATTCCCATCGACCCCGGTTTCGGTGTCATCCACGGCATGGTGCCCAGTGTCATCGTGGTCTCGGTCTGTCCGAAGCCCTCCATCATCATGATGCCGGTCTTCTCCCTGAACTTGTCGAACACGGCAGGATTCAAGGCCTCACCGGCTGTCGTGCAGTATTCGAGCGACGAGAGGTCGTACTTCGACAGGTCTTCACGAATCATGAAACGGTAGATGGTGGGCGGAGCACAGAACGAAGTGACCCGGTATTTCTCAATCTGCCGCAGCAGCGTGTCGGCATTGAATTTCTCATGGTCAAACACGAACACCGTTGCGCCGGCAAACCACTGTCCGTAGAATTTCCCCCAGACGGCCTTGCCCCATCCCGTGTCTGCCACGGTGAGGTGGAGCGAACCCTCATGGAGATTGTGCCAGAACACGCCCGTGGTCAAGTGGCCCATGGCGTACAGATAGTCGTGCGCCACCATCTTCGGTTCACCGCTCGTCCCGCTGGTGAAATACATCAGCATGGTGTCTTCATTGGTGTTCACGAAGGCCGGGCGTTTGAACTGGGGTGCTTTCGTCCATTCCGCCTGCCAGTCGTGAAAGCCTTCCGGAATGGGTTTGCCGTGGTCGGTCACCGCGATGAGCTGCTTCACCGTCGGGCTTTCCGGCATAGCCAGTTGAATCTGCCCGGTGACATACGGGTCGTCCACACAGATGATGGCCTTGACGCTGGCCCGCGTGTTGCGGTAGACCAAATCGTGCTTGGTCAGCATGTGCGTGGCCGGAATGACGACCGCCCCGATCTTGTGCAGCGCCAGCATGACCACCCACCACTCGTAACGTCGTTTGAGAATCAGCATCACCGGGTCGTTCTTGCCGATGCCCAGCGACTGCAAGTAAGAGGCGGCCTGGTCGGTCTGCTCCTTGAGTTGCCGGAAGGTCGTCCGGATCTCGTCCCCTTGGTCGTTGGTCCACAGGATGGCCAGCTTGTCCGGTGCCTCCTCCGCCCACACGTCCATGACATCGTAGGCGAAATTGAAATTCTCCGGAATGATGAATTCCAGATGTTCTTTATAGTCTTCAACCGACTCGAAATGCGTCTGTCTTAAAAATCTTTCTATCATGTCTGTATGGTCTTAGTTCTCCACTACAAAAGCCAGGAAGCGCACGGCCTTGTTGCCGACGGCCAGCATGCCGTGCGGCTGTCCCGAATCGAAATAGATGCTGTCTCCCTCTTCCAGACGGATGGTCTTGGATCCGATGAAGAGATCCATCGCCCCCTCCAGCACGAGGTTGAACTCCTGTCCCGGGTGCGTGTTCTTGTAGATTTTGTGGGCTTCGGGCTTGGGCTCCACGGTGACGATGAACACGTCGGCCTTGTGGTTGACAAATCCGCTGACCAGGCTCTGGTATTTATAGGCTTTCGTGCGTTCCACACTCATGCCCTGCCCTTTCCTCACCACGAAGTACGACTTCATGTGCGGTGCTTCGGCAAACATCAGTTCCTCCGCCGACACCCCGTATTTCCGTGCAATCTTCATGAGTTTCGAGATGGTCACGTCGACCTCTCCCCGTTCTATCTTCTCGTACAGTTCCACGTTGATGCCGCAAGTCTCCGCCACCTCTTCGGGGGTCAGGTCGAGCACGTCGCGCAGCCCTCTGAGGCGTTCGCCTATTTGTTTCAATTGTTCGTCCATGGTCTTATTGGGTATAAAAATTCTATTTCAGTCCTGCTTTCAGTCCGCGGATCACCGCCGAGGTAAATCCGGCATGCTCCATCTCGTTGAGTCCTTTGATGGTCACGCCGCCCGGCGTGGTCACCAGATCGATGGCCTGTTCCGGGTGCATCCCACTGCTCTGCAGGAGCTTCACGGCTCCCTGCACGGTCTGCATCACGATGCCCTTGGCCACGTCGGCCTTGAAGCCCAGCTCCACGCCGCCCTCCGAAGCCGCACGGATGTAACGCATCGCATAGGCAATGCCGCACGAGGCCAGCGTAGTCCCTGCCGCCAAGTGCTGATAATCCGTCAGCAGCGTGCTTCCCATGCGGTCGAAGAGTCCCTTGACGCAGGCCGTCTGTGCGTCCGTCGCACCGACAGGCACCATGAAGGTCATGGAAGCCAGCTCGGCAATGGCGATGTTGGGAATGACGAGGAAGAAGGGCGGCGTGTCGGGCAGAGCCTCCCTCACCTGCTCCGGCGACACGCCGGCGGCAATGACCACGAGGAGCTGTTCCTTGGGGCGGAGGCTGCCGCTGATGCCGGCCAACACCTCGGCCACGAGCCACGGTTTCACACACACGCAGACCACATCGGCCTCCTTGGCCGCGCTGGCGTTGTCGGCTGTCGTGCGGACACCCAGCGCACGGAACTTCTCCCGCACTTCGGCCGTCGGGTCGGCCACGGTCACCTCTTCCGGCAGGAAGGACTTGGCCTTCAGCAGTCCCTCTACCGTAGCACCGCCCATGGCACCGGCCCCTATCATTGTAATCTTCATAATGCTGCAAGAATATGGTTGAGTTTCCCGATAAACAGATCCGCTTCGGCCTTGGTCAGGCAGAGCGGCGGCAGGAGGCGCAGCACGTGGGTGCCGGCACAGCCTGTGAAGCAGTGCTCCTGATGGATGAGCGGCAGACGCACCTCCTTATGGGGAACGTCGAGGTCTACGCCAATCATCATGCCCCGTCCGCGCACGTCGAGGATGTGCGGACTGCCCAGCGTCTGGAGGCGGTCGAGGAGATACTGTCCCACCTCGCGGGCATTCTCCACGAGATGTTCCTCTTCAAACACGTCGAGGACGGCCAGTGCGGCGGCACAGGCCAGATGGTTTCCGCCGAAGGTCGTTCCGAGCTGTCCGTAGACGGGCTTGAAGTCCGGCGAAATCAGCACGCCGCCCATGGGGAAGCCGTTGGCAATGCCCTTGGCCACGGTGATGATGTCCGGACGGATGCCGAGCCACTGGTGCGCGAAGAACTTACCGCTGCGTCCGTAGCCGCACTGGATTTCATCGCAGACGAGCACGGTGCCGTACTGTTTGCAGAACCGTTGCAGCCCCTGTGCAAACTCGGCAGTGGCGAGGCGGATGCCGCCCACGCCCTGAATACATTCCAGAATGACGGCGCACACATCGCCCTTGGCGAGTTCCTGTTCCCAGGCCGCCAAATCGTTCAGCGGCAGGTAGGTCACGTGTCCGTTGTCGTTGATGGGCGCAATGATTTTCGGGTTGTCCGTGGCCTCCACGGCGAGCGACGTGCGCCCGTGGAAGGCTTTCTCTGCCGCCAGCACCCGGGTGCGTCCGTTGGTGAACGACGCGAGTTTCAGCGCGTTTTCGTTGGCCTCGGCTCCGGAGTTGATGAGGAAGAGCTGGTAGTCGTCGTAGCCCGAGAGGCGGCCGAGCCGTTCCGCCAGTTCCACCTGCAGCGTGTTGATGACCGAATTGGAGTAGAAGCCGAGGCGGTTCAGTTGGCGGTTCACCTTTTCTATATAGTGGGGATGCGAATGGCCGATGGAAATCACCGCGTGGCCTCCGTAGAGGTCGAGGTATTCCTGTCCTTTGTCGTCCCACACCCGACACCCCTTTCCTTTGACGATATTGACATCGAACAAGGGGTAAACATCAAAGAGTTTCATCGTCTTTTTTCCTTTTTTTTATCTATAATATGAGTATCAGAACGCCGAAGCCTTGAGCATCAGACCCGTCCGCTGGTCGAGACCGAACATGATGTTCATGTTCTGCACGGCCTGTCCGACCGCGCCCTTGAGCAGGTTGTCGATGACCGAAGTGACGAGGAGCTTGTTGCCGAATTTCTCCACATGAACCAGTGCTTTGTTGGTGTTGACCACCTGCTTGAGGTCAAGAGGGCGGTCGCTGACGTGGGTGAAGGCGGCTTCGCGGTAGAAGTCCTTGTAGGCTTCCGCCACATCCTCCAGAGGAGCCGGCGTGCGCACCACGGCGGTACAGAAGATGCCGCGGGCAAAGTTTCCCCGGTAAGGGATGAAGTCAATATCGGCATCCAAGTAGCCCTGCACCTGCCGCAGCGACTGCCGGATTTCGGCGATGTGCTGATGCTGGAAGGGCTTGTAGATGCTGATGTTGTCGGTGCGCCACGAGAAATGGGTGGTGGATCCGGGCTTCTGTCCGGCTCCCGTACTGCCTGTAATCGCGTTGACGCTGACATCTTCCTTCAGCAGGTTGAGGTAGGCAGCAGGCAGGAGGGCCAACTGGATGGCGGTGGCAAAGCAGCCGGGATTGGCCACATGGCAGGCTCGGGCAATTTCGTCGTGGTTGATTTCGGGCAACCCGTAGACGTAGTCGTGACTGCCCTTGATGCGGAAGTCCTGTGCCAGATCGATGATGCGGACCCGCTCGGGAATGGTGTGTTCCTTGAGGAACGCCTCGCTCTTGCCGTGTCCGAAGCAGAAGAACACCACGTCGACCTCGTCGAAGGGCATCTGGTCGGTGAAACGCATCGGGGTGTCGCCCACGAGTCCTTCATGCACCTCACTGACGAGGTTGCCCGCATTGCTTTCGGAATGGGCAAACACGAGTTCTGCCTCCGGATGGTTCAGCAGCACGCGGATGAGTTCTCCGCCCGTATAGCCCGCCGCTCCAAGTATTCCTATTCTGATCATTTTTCGCTTTTTGTTTAGCTGTCGTTTTTTACTCTCTCGGCAGAGAAAATTTTTTCCCTGCCGAGAGAGTTTATTTTTTCTCCCCTGTCACTTGCGCTCGTCGGGGTGCGTGCCGTAGTAGACGCGGAGCGGTGTGGAGAGCACCTTGATGAAGCCCTTGGCTTCGTCGGCTGTCCATCCGTTCTGGGTCTCGCCGTACTCGCCGAGCTTCGACTTGGTGAGGTCGTTGTCCGAATCCACGCCGACGGTCTCGAAGCCGTAGGGGCGCAGTTTCAGGATGGCCGTCCCCGTCACGTTGCGCTGGCTGGAGGTGAGCATGGCCTCCATGTCGGGCATCACGGGTTCGAGGTACTGGCTCTCGTGGAGGAACATTCCGTACCAGTTGGCCACCTGGTCCTTCCAGTACTGCTGCCATTTGGAGAGGGTCGACTTCTCCAACAGGCGGTGGGCCTCGATGATGAGTTTCGGAGCGGCGGCCTCGAAGCCCACACGTCCCTTGATGCCGATGATGGTGTCGCCCACGTTGGCGTCGCGCCCGATGGCGTAGCTGGCGCCGATTTCCTCAATCTTCTGGATGGCCTTCACCTTGTCGTCGAACGCCTCCCCGTTGACTGCCGCAATCTCGCCCTTGTCGAACGTGATCTTGAGCAGCGTCTCGGGTTCCTTGGCCGTGACGTGTTTGAGGTAGGCTTCTTCGGGCAGTCCCTGTGTGGGGTCGAGCAGCTCCCCGCCGCAGATGCTGGTGCCCCAGATGCCCACGTTGTACGAATACTTCAGTTTGGCGAAGTCGGCGGCGAAACCGTGCGCGTTGAGGTAGTCCACCTCCTCCTTGCGCGTCAGCTTCTTGTCGCGCGTCAGCGTGATGATTTCCGTGCCGGGAGCCATCACGAGGAAAGTCATGTCGAAGCGGATCTGGTCGTTGCCGGCTCCCGTCGACCCGTGGGCGATGGCATCCGCCCCGATTTCCTTGGCGTAACGCGCAATGGCAATGGCCTGGAAGATGCGCTCCGAGCTGACGGAGATGGGGTAGCAATTGTTGCGGAGCACGTTGCCGAAAATCATGTATTTCAGCGATTTCTCATAGTATTCCTGCGTCACGTCAAGGGTGACGTAAGCCTTGGCTCCCAGTTTGAAGGCGTTCTTCTCGTTGGTCTCCAACTGCTGCTTGCTGAATCCGCCCGTGTTGGCACAGGCCGCATAAACGTCCCATCCGTCCTGGGCCAGTTTCATCACGGTGTAGGAGGTGTCGAGCCCTCCGGAAAAAGCGACTACTACTTTCTTTTTTTCCATATCCTTGTGTGTTTCTTGTGTTTATATTCCTTGTTCCATATTCTTGATGCGCTCCAGCACCGCCTCGGGAATCTTGGCGGGCAGGTGTTCCTCGGGGTCGTAGAGCATGGCCGTGCAGATGCAGTATTTCCGGCCTGTGCGGTGCAGCACGTCCACGTTGACGCAGCCCTCGCAACCGCGCCAGAAGGCTTCGTCGTCGGTGAGGTCGGCAAAGGTGACGGGCTGGTAGCCCAGATGCGTGTTCATGGCCATGACGGCTGCTCCGCTGGTCAACGAGAAGATTTTGGCGTGCGGCCAGCGCACGCGGGCCAGCGAGAAGGTCAGGTCCTTGATGCGTCGGGCCACGCCAAGCCCACGGAAGTCGGGATGCACGATGAGTCCCGAGGTGGTCACGTATTTCTTGTTGCCCCACGTCTCGATGTAGCTGAACCCGGCGAAGCGTCCCTCCGACAGGGCGATGACGGCCTTGGCCTCCTTCATCTTCGTGGCCAGATACTCATGGGTGCGCTTGGCAATGCCGGTGCCCCGCACCTTGGCTGCGTCGGCAATGGTCTGGAGGATGGTGTCCACATACACCTCATGCTCCGGCCCTGCCACGATAACGTCTATTTCCTTGTTGTCTGTCTGTTCCATTTGATGTCTGTTTATTTCATGTTCGGCACCACTTCACTCAGTGCGTCGACGATGTGCTGCGTAGGCACGCCCTGCCGGATGATGATGAGGATGGTGTCGTCGCCGGCTATCGTGCCGAGAATCTCTTCGATGTTACTGTTGTCAATATTGTAGGCGATGCTGCTGGCGTAGCCCGGCCGGGTCTTGATGACACCGATGTTGCCGGAGAAGTTGATGTTCACGAAGCCCGGCACCTGCAGCATCTCGCGGACGCTGTGGGGCGTGCCGACGCGCTTGTACATGGTGTCGTTGGGCAGCACGTAGACGTAGTTGCCGCGCATCGTGGCGGCCTTCGCCACCTTCAACTGCTTCAGGTCGCGGCTCAATGTGGCCTGTGTGAGAGTGAAACCTTCGCGCTTCAAGGCGGCCAGCAACTCTTCCTGACTGCCGAGTTCCTGACTGGAAATAATCATGCGGATGGCTTCCAAACGGTCGTTCTTAACTTTCATTACGAGTATATTTATTCGATTGCGGTGCAAAATTATACATTTTTCCGCATACAAACAAATATTTCCGCTCTTTTTTATTCATTTTTATCTTTCCTCGTCGGAGCGTCACTCGTTCAGATCGCGGGAACTTCATTCGTTCAGGTCGCGCGACGGAGGGCGGTAGCCGTCAGCCGACAACTGTTGTTGGTCTTCCTTCAGGTAATCCTTGGCGGCATCTATGGCAATGAGCACACCGTCTTCGATGCCCTTGCCTTGGGGATGAAACCGGAACGTCAGCGTCCTGTTGGCGTATTCGCCCAGATAGCGCAGCCGGCCGTCGGCGGCATTCATCCACCAGACTTTCTTCCTGTCGCCGGAAATCTTGGTCAGGTGCAGGCGCATGGGGTTTCCTTTGTAGTTGTAGATCAGCAGATAGTCGTTGCCGCGAGTGGCTATCAGGCGGTTGTATTGCTTGCCGTTCCCCTCCACGATGCTCTGGTCGGCCACCCGGTCGAAATACGGGAACGAGAGGATGAGGCGTTTGAGGTACTGCATCTGGTTGAAGCCGGGGTCGTCGAGTGCCAGATACCAAGGCTTCATGTCGGCCACGTTGCCGTAGCCTGTGGCGTAGCCAGGCTTGTACATCTGCATGATGGCATTGTGGCCGTAGGTGTGGCCGCAACTGCCGGCAAAGACGCTCCAGTAGGCGTAGCGGCGCACGTCGTGCGCCTGCCACCGCGGGCCGTCGGCATCGTGCAGCCCGACGGGAATGTCTTCGTAGGACGGTTCCGAATCCAGCACGGGTTTGATGGGTTTGTGCGCCCAGGTGGAGTCCACATACATCCAGTTGTCCTCCTCGGTGTTGTCGGGGATGGGGTAGTCCTTGTTGCCCATGCGCTGGCCGTAGCAGCGGTGGCCGCTCTGGAAGGTGTGGAAGTCGATCCACGAGGCTTTGCTCCACCACCGTGCGGAGGTGTAGCGTCCGCGCGGATGGTACGTCATCAGATGGTTCTTGTCGATGGACTTGATGGTGGTGGCCAGCGTCTCCCAGACCTCCGGACGGATGTCGCCCTGAATGTCGCCGCCGATAATCCAGACGATGTTGGGCTTGTCCTTGTAGCGCTGGGCCAGGAAGGTGCCGTAGCGTTTGGCATCGTCCACGGAGAGCAGGCCAGCCTTGACCAGTCCGCCCCAGATGCACACCATACCTATATAGATGCCGTTGTGGGCTGCCTGGTCGATGATGTAGTCCATGTGGTTCCAGTAGCCGTAAACGCCCTTCCGGTCAATCTGCCGGAAGTCCCAACCGTCAATATGCGAGGGCTGTCCGTAGGCGTTGTACGCCGGCACACCGTTGAGGGTCTGCACCTGCACCACGTTGAAGCCGGCCTTGGCGCAGCGTTGCAGGTAGTACGCGGCCTCGTCGCGGTCGAGCCGTTCGGGCAAGAGCCAACCTGTGTCGGCCAACCAGAAGAACGGCGTGCCGTCGGCAAACTGCAGGAAACGCTGGTTGCCGGCCACGGCCAGTGCACCATGCTCCCAAGGTTTGGCAGCCTGTGCACTGGCAGCGATCAGCAGCAATACGATGACGGAGGTCAGTCTTTTCATCCTTCAAGTCACTCTGCGGGAGCCTGTCCAATCAGCTCCATGAACTCGTCGAGCTTCGGAGTGATGATGATCTGGGTGCGGCGGTTGCGCTGCTTGCCCAGTTCGGTGGTGTTGGGCTGGAGCGGATTGTACTCGCCGCGGCCTCCGGCTGTCAGGCGTTTCGGATCCACACCGTACTGGTTCTGCAGGGCCTGCACCACGCTGGATGCACGGAGACAGGAGAGGTCCCAGTTGTTGCGGATGTTTTCCCGGGAGATGGGCACATTGTCGGTATTGCCCTCGATGAGCACGTCGTAGTCCTTGTAGTCCTTGATGATTTTGGCAATCTTCGAGAGGGTCTCCGAGGCGCGGTCGTTGATTTCATACGAACCCGACTTGTAGAGCATATTGTCGGCCAACGAGATGTAGACCACGCCCTTGAGCACCTGCACGTCCACCTCCTTGAGTTCTTCCTTCGAGAGGGATCGCGTCAGGTTGTTGGTCAGCACGACATTGAGTGAATCGCTCTTCGACTTGACCTCCACCAGATGGCGGATGTACTGGTTGGACTCGTTGATCTGGTCTACCAGCTTGTCGATGCTGACATTGTTCTGGTTGGCGTTGCTCAGGCTCTTGTCGAGCGACTGCTGCAGGGAGTTCACCGTCTGTTCCTGCCGCTTGAGCTGGTCTTCCAGACTGGCGACGCGGGCGTTGGCGGCGGCCAGCTTCTCCTTGGTGTCGGAATAGTTGGTCTGCAGCGCCTTGTTCTCTTCCTGGCAAGCGGCCAGGTCTTTCTTCGAAGCGCACCCCGACATCATCAGGGCGGCTGCAAGGGTCATGGCAATAGTAATCTTTTTCATGTTGCTTATCGTATTTTTAGTGAATAGTTCATTTTACCAGCACCACCAGATACTTGCTGGTGGACCAGAACAACTGCGGATTGGTGATGCGGAGCACATACTGCTTGTTGGCATCGCGCTCCAGCGTGTAGCTGGCCTGCGGATGGGCGGTGAGCAGTTGGGCGGAACGCGAATAGAGGCGAATCTCCTTGTCCACGCGGATGTCAATCTTGGTGAAGTAGTCACGGTTGAAATTCGACCGGAGCACCTTGCCGTCCGCGAAGATGCGCTGCTCCTTGAGTTCCTTCTTGGTGCCGTAGACGAACCACGCGGTGTTGAGCTGCTTGTCCTGTGCGGAGATGGTCTGCGACTTCTGGTTGCTTTCCTCCTGGAGCGACGACACGTTGCTGTTGAGGTCGGTCACCTCCTTGCCCAGCTCGTCGATGCGCACGTCCTTGGCCTCCAGTTCGGCGCGGAGCTGGCGCATCTGTGCGTCCTTCTCCTCCATCTGCCGGGTCAGGTTGTCGAGGGTGCGCCGCAGTTCGTCGCTGGCCACCGAACTTTGGCGCAACTGGTTACGCATCTTGTTGATGAGTTCGCGGTTGTGCTGCATGGTCTGTTGGATGACCTGCAGGTTCTCGCGGATGCGCTCCACGGCGTTGGCTCCTTCGCCCTGCTGGGCCACGGTCACCCGGTTCTGCGCCTGGTTGATGGCCCGGAAACCCTCCTCTATGTCGTTGATGGTGGACACCATGTCGGTAATCTCGTTGTCCTTCTGCTGGATGATGCGGTTGAGCGAATCGGTTGTCTGGGCCAGCCGCACGTCTTCCGCTTTCGGTCCCTTCTGTCCGCAGGCCACGAGTCCCAGGACTCCAATGGCGAGCACAATCGTCTTTTTCATAGCATTTCCTTTCTTTATATATGAGTGATTTTTATTCTCTGTTATTCTTCATTGCTCGGCTCCTCCCTACCCTTTTCGGGCTTTCCTGCCAGAACGATGACGAACTCGCCGCGCGGCTCGTGCTCCTGGAAGTGGAGGATGGTCTCGTCCAGTGTGCCGCGGACGCTCTCCTCATGCACCTTGCTGATTTCGCGGCAGACACTGACTTGACGGTCGCCGCCCATCACTTCGGCCAACTGCTGGAGGGTCTTCTGCACGCGGTAGGGTGACTCGTAGAAAATCATCGTGCGCCCCTCGTCGGCCAACTGCCGGAGGCGGGTCTGCCGTCCCTTCTTCTGCGGCAGGAAGCCCTCGAAGCAGAAGCGGTCGCAGGGCAGTCCGCTGCTGACCAGTGCCGGCACGAAGGCCGTGGCTCCCGGCAGGGTCTGCACCTCGACACCGGCGCGCACCGCCTCGCGCACCAGGAAGAAGCCCGGGTCGGAAATGCCCGGCGTGCCGGCATCGCTGACGAGGGCTACGGTCTGTCCGGCCTTCAGCCGCTCGACCACCGAGGCACTCGTCCCGTGCTCGTTGAACTTGTGGTGCGAGAGCAGACGCTGCTGAATCTGGAAATGCTTCAGCAGGATGCCCGAGGTGCGCGTGTCCTCGGCCAACACGAGGTCGGCCTCCTTCAGGATGCGCACCGCCCGGAACGTCATGTCCTCCATGTTGCCCACAGGCGTAGGAACGATATACAGAATTCCCATAGTCGGGGACAAAGTTACGAATTAGGAAAGAGAATCCAAAGAAAATTTTATTTTTTTTTGGTAATTTCAGATAAACTTCTTACCTTTGCACCCGCTTTCAAAAGCGACGATCCGCTAGCTCAGTTGGTAGAGCACAACACTTTTAATGTTGGGGTCTTGGGTTCGAGCCCCAAGCG
>CAVJNH010000035.1:0-24473 GCA_963651005.1 Oscillibacter sp. MSJ-31 | reverse complement strand
ATTTCAACCTCAGTTTCTGGTACAAGCTCATCGACAAGACCATCTGGGGAGCCTATTTCTCGGGCATCGGTTGTGTGGTGCTGATTGCCATCAACATCCTCTTCGTGCCGAAGTATGGCTACATGGCCTGTGCATGGGCCGGATTCGCGGGCTATGGCACGGCGATGCTCCTTTCCTACTTCGTAGGTCAGAAGAAATACCCCATCAACTATCCCGTGAAGGAAATCATGGTTTACGTCGTCCTCGCCCTCGTCCTCTTCGTGGGCATGACTGAGGCGAACAAACACTTCTCCACAGCCATTGCCTGCCTCATCAACACGGCACTCCTCCTCCTCTTCGCCGCCTATCTCGTAAAGAAGGATTTTCCGCTGAGAAGCCTGCCTGTGGTGGGAAAGTATTTCAGAAAATAAAGAATATCAGAAAAATAAATGAACCAGACACAGCAATTTACGGGGCTGAACGCCCGACAGGTGGCCGAGAGCCGGCAACAGTACGGGGAAAACGTCCTCACCCCACCGAAAAGGACCCCTTGGTGGATTCAGTTCCTGGAGAAATTCCGCGAACCCCTCATCGTCATCCTGCTTGTTGCCGGACTGCTGTCCGTGGGCATTGCCTGCTATGAATACTACGGTCTGCACAAGGGCGGCGAGGTGTTCTTCGAACCTGTGGGCATCTTCATAGCCATCCTGTTGGCCACCGGACTTTCCTTCTACTTTGAATGGCAGGCCAACAAGGAGTTTGCCGTCCTCAACCAAGTGAACGACGACGAGTCCGTGGAGGTCATCCGCGAGGGGAACACCACGATGGTGGCGCGGCGCGATGTGGTGGTGGGCGACGTGGTGGTGCTTTCCACGGGTATGGAAGTGCCTGCCGATGCCGTCCTGCTGACCTCCACCTCATTGCAGGTTGACGAGTCCAGTCTGACGGGTGAGCCCATCTGCCACAAAAGCGAACGTCCCGAAGAGGCCGACCCCGAAGCCACTTATCCTACTGCGCACGTGATGAAGGGTACAAAGGTGATGGAAGGTCACGCCCTGTGCCGCGTCATGGCTGTGGGCGACCAAACCGCGCAAGGCAAGGTGTTTGAGGCAGTTCAGATAGACAACAGCGTGCGCACGCCGCTGGACGAGCAACTCGGACGTCTGGGGCGGTGGATTGCCATCGGCAGCTACCTCGTGGCCGCAGGCATCGTCGTCGGACGCATTGTCGCCTATCTTGCAGAGACAACACAGTTCCAGTGGCTCGACTTCATGGCCTATCTGCTGCAGACGTTCATGATTGCAGTGACGCTGATAGTGGTGTCTGTGCCCGAAGGACTTCCCATGACCGTCACGCTCTGTCTGGCCTATAGTATGCGGCGTATGTTGAAGAGCAACAATCTGGTGCGGAAGATGCACGCCTGCGAAACCATGGGAGCGGCCACCGTCATCTGCACCGACAAGACGGGGACACTGACGGAGAACCGGATGCGCGTGGACGAGATGAAACTCTACGGCGAGCCTCCCGTCGACATACTCTACGAGGGACTGGCGGTCAACGCCACCGCGTCGCTCGACTATTCGAAGCCCGGCGAACCCTCCGTTCTGGGCAATCCCACCGAGGGCGCACTTCTGTTGTGGCTGAACGCCCAGGGCGTGGACTACCGCACCGTCCGGCAACAGACGGTGACGCTGGCCGAACTGCCCTTCTCCACCGAACATAAATACATGGCCACGGTCGTGACATCGGCAGCAAGGAAGGGACAGCGCATCCTTTACGTGAAGGGTGCGCCGGAGATTGTCTTTGCCCTGTGCCGGACGGCTGCGGTGGATCGTGCGGAGGTGGACCGCCAACTGGCCGTCTACCAGCAGCGCGCCATGCGCACCTTGGGATTTGCCTGCCAGATACTGGAAGCTGACGATTCCCTTCCCATCAGCGGTCACGAGCTTCAGACCACCGGTCTCCATTTCCTGGGCATTGCCGCCATTGCCGACCCGGTGCGGAGCGACGTGCCGCAAGCCATCCGCGAGTGTATGGAAGCCGGCATCAAGGTGAAAATCGTGACGGGAGACACGCCGGGAACGGCGCGCGAGATTGCGCGGCAGATCGGGCTGTGGACCGACAGCGACTCCGACCGCAATATCATAACAGGTCCCGACTTCGAAGCCCTCTCCGACGAGGAGGTGATTCGGCGCGTGGGTGAACTGAAAATCATTGCCCGTGCGCGCCCGATGGACAAGCGGCGTCTGGTGGAGACGTTGCAGCAGAACGGGGAGGTCGTGGCGGTCACCGGCGACGGCACCAACGACGCTCCCGCCCTGCGTGCCGCCCACGTCGGCCTGTCGATGGGCGACGGGACGAGTGTGGCCAAGGAAGCCAGCGACATCACCATCATCGACAACTCGTTCTCCAGCATCGGCAAGGCCGTCATGTGGGGACGATCGCTCTACCGCAACATCCAACGTTTCCTGCTGTTCCAGCTCACGGTCAACGTCACGGCCTGCCTGCTGGTGCTCTTCGGTGCCTTCATGGACACCGCCTCTCCGCTCACCGTCACGCAGATGCTCTGGATCAACCTTATCATGGACACCTTTGCCGCCATGGCGCTGGCCTCGCTGCCGCCGTCCCGTGCGGTGATGAAGGACAAGCCGCGCAACCGACGGGCCTCCATCATCACCCGGGAGATGTCGGGAGAAATCGTGGGTGTGGGGTGCTTCTTCTTCCTGCTGTTGCTGGCCATGCTCTACGTGTTCCAACACGCCGACATCCTTCGGTTGACGGATTTCCTGCATCTGCAGTTCCACGGCAAACAGCACATCAGTGCCTATGAACTCACGCTGCTGTTCACCGTCTTCGTCATGACCCATTTCTTCTACCTCTTCAACGCACGGGCCTTCGGCAGTCGCCGCAGTGCACTCCATTTCCGCGGCTGCAAGGGACTGCTCACCATCGTGGCCATCATCTTTATCGGACAGGTGGCCATGGTCGAGGTGCCGGGATTCCAGCGTTTCTTCAATGTGGTCAGTCTGCATTGGAGCGACTGGATCATCATTATCGTGGGTTCGTCGCTGGTGCTGTGGGTGCGCGAGGGGTGGCATCTGCTGACTGCCGGGAAAGCGCGCCAATGACCACGCTACATTGAAAACAAAAAGACCGTCATACTATGAAGATTCTCGTTACCGGAGCCAGCGGTTTCATCGGCTCATTCATTGTAGAAGAGGCGCTCCGACAGGGCTTCGACACTTGGGCGGCTGTGCGCCACTCCAGTTCGAGAGCCTATCTGCAGGACCCGCGCATCCATTTCATTGAACTGGATTTCTCGTCGGAGCGTCTGCTGACCGAACAGTTGCGGAATCACTCCTTCGACTACATCGTCCACGCCGCCGGGGTTACCAAGTGTCTGGACAAAGCCGACTTCCGGCGCATCAACACCGAGGGCACGCGCCATCTGGTGAGTGCCGTCATGGCACTGCAGATGCCCGTGCGCCGTTTCGTCTTCATCAGCAGTCTGAGTGTCATGGGAGCCGTCCGCGAGGCGAAGCCCTACCACGACATCCTCGACAGCGACACCCCCTGCCCGAACACGGCCTACGGCCAGAGCAAACTGGAAGCGGAGGCGTGGCTCGCCACGTTGCCGGACTTCCCCTTCGTGGTGCTTCGTCCCACGGGAGTGTACGGGCCGAGGGAGAAAGACTACTTCCTGCAGTTCAAGAGCATCAAGAACCACACCGACTTCGCCGTGGGCCGTCAGCAGCAGGACATCACCTTCGTCTACGTCAGCGACGTGGTGCAGGCCGTGTTCCTGGCACTGGAGAAGGGGCGGACGGGTGCGCACTATTTCCTGTCGGACGGTGCGGTGTACCGGTCTGCCGACTTCAGCAATCTCATCTACGAAGCCCTGGGCCGCCCCTGGCGGTTCCGTGCCACGGTGCCCATCTGGCTGTTGCGCCTCGTCACCACCTGCGGTGAATGGCTGGGACACTGCACCGGACGGATGACCGCACTCAACAACGACAAGTTCAACATACTCCGGCAGCGCAACTGGCGCTGCGACATTGCTCCGGCTGTCCGCGATCTGGGGTACAGGCCGAAGGTGCAACTGGCCGAAGGCGTGCGCCGCTGTGTGGAGTGGTATCAATCCGAAGGGTGGCTCTGATGATGCACGTTCCGGGATTCCTGCTTCGTATGGTGGCCGAAGAGCCGCGCCCCACGCGCGGACTGTTGGCTGTGGAATGGGTCATGATGGCCTATCTGCTGTTCACCATGGGCATGATGGCCGTGCTGTGGCCGCAGCTCGATCAGCCTGCCCCCATGCTGACGGGGAGGGTGGCTGCCGTGACTGCCGTGCTGTTGGGATGGGCGGTCTACCGCTGGAAGCCCTGCCGCATCACGCATCTGACGCGCATCCTGCTGCAGTTAGGACTCCTCTCCTGGTGGTATCCGGACACCTACGAACTCAACAAGCACCTGCCGAACCTCGACCCTTTCTTTGCCGGTGCCGATGAATGGCTGTTCGGTTGCCAGCCGGCACTGCTCTTCTCGCAACGGATGCCCCAACACTGGTGGTCGGAACTGATGCACCTGGGCTACGCCAGCTACTATCCGCTGATGGTGGCCGTGAGTCTCTTCTATTTCTTCCGCCGCTACGGGCAGTTTGCACGCGCCACCTTCGTGCTGTTGGCCTCCTTCTTCCTCTATTATGTCATCTTCGACCTCGTGCCTGTCACCGGGCCGCAGTACTATTATCTGGCCGCAGGTACGGATCGGATAGCCGCCGGTGTGTTTCCCGATGTCGACCAATGGTTTGTCGGCCATACGGCCTCGCTGCCCATTCCCGGGTGGGCCGATGGGTTCTGCTATCATCTCGTGGCTGCAGCCCATGCCGCCGGCGAACGTCCCACAGCCGCCTTCCCCAGCAGCCACGTGGGTGTGACCACCATCCTCGTCCTTCTGGCGTGGAAGAGCGGTAGCCGCCGTCTGCTGTGGAGCATCCTGCCGTTCTATATCCTCATGTGCATGGCCACCGTCTACATCCAGGCCCACTACGCCGTCGATGTGCTCGGCGGATGGGTCAGCGGCGTGCTCTTCTATTTCGTTCTCGACGGATTTTTCGGAAAAAATTTGGCGGGTCGGAAATAAATGCCTATCTTTGCAAGCGATAACGAGACACGATTGGAAATCAGGATTCCGGCAGGAACAAGGCCGGGATTCTCTTGTTTTTTGTATCTCGTGGCACTGAAACCAACAAGAAAAGAGAAACCTTAAAAAACAAAGAACTATGGCTTATATGTCACAAGAAGGCTACGACAACCTCGTGGCCGAACTGCAGCGATTGGAGAGCGTCGAGCGACCGAAGGCTTCGGCAGCCATCGCAGAAGCCCGCGACAAGGGCGACCTGAGTGAGAACAGCGAGTATGATGCGGCCAAGGAAGCCCAGGCCCATCTGGAAACAAAAATCAATAAGCTGAAGGCCACCATTGCCGAAGCCAAAATCGTGGACACCTCGCGCCTCACAACTGACTCGGTACAGATTCTGACCAAGGTGGAGATGACCAATCTGGCCACCAAGGCCAAGATGGCGTACACCATTGTCAGCGAGAACGAGGCTGACCTCCGCGCCGGCAAGATTTCCATCCAGACCCCCATCGCCCAGGGACTGTTGGGCAAGAAGGTGGGTGACGAGGTGGAAATCCGCATTCCGCGCGGCACCATCAAACTGCGTATTGATGGCATCTCCATTGCCTGAACGGAAACCCAGTAAAAAGAAACGCGCTTATGGACATTTTTTCCAAGATTGCAGCCGGGGAGATTCCCAGCTACAAATGTGCAGCGGACGACGAGTTCTATGCCTTCCTCGACATCAATCCGCTGGTGAAAGGCCACACGCTGGTGATTCCGCGCCGCGAGGTGGACTATTTCTTCGACATGGACGACGACGAACTGGCGCGCTACCAGCAGTTTGCCAAGCGTGTGGCGCAGGCCATCCGGCGCGCTTTCCCCTGCCGCAAGGTGGCGCAGGTGGTGCTCGGTCTGGAAGTGCCCCACGCCCACATCCACCTCATCCCTATGCAGAGTGAGGCCGACGTGGACTTCCATCGCGAGAAGCTGAAGCTCACGGAAACGGAGTTCCAGGCCATTGCCGACCGCATCCAGGCCGAGTTCCGCTGAACGTTTTCACACGAACTCGTCACCGTATTTCATCTGCACTTCGTTCACATATTTGCGAACCAGTGCAGATGAATCTCCTTTTTTACAGATAAGCAACACGTTGCCCTCTTCGGCCACGATGTAGCCGTCAAGGCCGCTGATGACCCCCAGCCGCCCCTTCGGCAACTTGATGACGTTGTTGGTGGAGTCGTCCAGCACCACTTCCGAGTCCACCACCACGTTGTCGCCTTCGCCACGACTTCTGCACTCGTAGATGGCGTGCCACGTGCCGAGGTCCGCCCATCCGAACCGACCCTGCATGACGCAGACCTCGCTGCAACGCTCCAGTACGCCGCGGTCGATGGAGAGGTTGGCATAGGAGGGATAGTTCTCGCTGACAAACTTCAGTTCGTCCTCCAGCGTGTAGTTGGGGCGTGCGTCGTCCAACCGCTTCATCACGTCGGGGTACAGTTGCCGGAAGCAGTTGTCCAGATAGCGTCCGTTGGCCAGAATCAGTCCCGTGTTCCACAGGAACTCGCCGCTCTCCATGAACACCTTGGCAAAACTGCGGTCGGGCTTCTCCGTAAACGACTTCACGCGGAACACGTTGCCCATGCCGTCCACGCCGTCGCCCATCTGGATGTAGCCGTAGCCCGGCTCGGGACGTGAGGGGAGAATGCCTATCGTGAGGAGCGTGTCGCGCTGTCCCACGACCTGGAAGCCCTCCCGGATGTTGTTGCGGAAAGCCTCCTCGTCGAGCACAAACTGGTCGCTGGGCGTGATGACCACGTTGGCCTCCGGACACGTGCGGCAGATTCTCGTGTTGGCCCAGAGCACGGAGGGAGCCGTGCCGCGGCTGACAGGTTCTGCCAGTATGTGGTCGTGTGCGAGGTCGGGCAGTTGCTCCCTGACCAGTTCCACATATTCCTTGGCCGTCGTGATGAAGATGTTCTCCCGTGGCAGGATGCCGGCGAAGCGGTCGTAGGTCTGTTGCAGTTGGGTGCGTCCGCTGCCGAAGAAGTCGATGAACTGTTTGGGGGAGGCTTCCCTGCTTGACGGCCAGAGCCGACGCCCCCGTCCTCCGGCCAGGATGATGCAATATTGTTTGTTGTCCATAGGTGTATAGGCTTTAAGGATTGCTTTACGCCACGAAGTTAATGATTTTTTCTTGTAGCTGCAAAGAAAAACAACTTTTTTAGCAAATTTTCTCCTTTTGCAACGTGATATTCGAAAGTTTTTCGTACCTTTGCACGCGCTTTGAAAGCCCAGATGGCGGAATCGGTAGACGCGCTGGTCTCAAACACCAGTGGGGAAACCCATCCCGGTTCGAGCCCGGGTCTGGGTACGCAGCAAAAAGGTCGGAATGTTGAACATTCTGGCCTTCTTTCGTACGTAGAATTTCTGGCGATGCGCCGCCCATTGCACGTGGTGCTCGCAAAGAAGAATCAGCAACTTAGAGAATTTCTCCAAGCTGCTGATTCTTCCTGTGGACCAGATAGGGCTTGAACCTATGACCTCCAGATTATGAGTCTGTTGCTCTAACCAACTGAGCTACAAGTCCGCTTTTCGTTGTGTGCAATTTTTGTGGTGCAAAGTTACGGCTTTTTTCGTAAATACGCAACTTATTGCGTGAAATTTTGTAATTTTGCACCCGGAATGAAAATGGAAATACTGAACTACAGCAAGACGCTGCAACTCGAAGACGTCGCAACGGCCACCGTCGGCATGTTCGACGGTGTGCACCGTGGACACCGGTATGTGCTCGGCCAACTGGCCAATGAGGCCCGCGGATGGCAAACCCTGACGACAGTGATTACCTTTGACCGTCATCCGTTCAGTGTGATACCCCGCAAACGGTGTCCGCCCTTGCTGACTACGCTGGACGAGCGGCTTCGGTTGCTGTCGTTTACTGGCGTGCACCGCTGTGTCGTACTGCCCTTCACGAAGGAAATGGCCGGAATGTCCGCCCGTGATTTCATGCTGCTGATGCGCGACCAACTCGGTGTGCGATCCCTGTTGCTCGGCTACGACAACCGCTTCGGCCATGACCGGTATCTCACATTCAAAGACTACGTGCACTATGGGAATGAAATAGGCATGGAAGTGCGCGCTATCCGTCCTGTCACGCTGCAGGAGGACGGACAGCCTGTGAGCTCGTCATCGGTACGCCGACTGCTGGAGGACGGACGACTGGAGTTGGCGTACCGATACTTGGGGCACCCCTATTGTCTTGGAGGAGTGGTGGTGGACGGTGAACATATCGGGCGGCAAATCGGCTTCCCGACCGCCAATCTCCAGCCTGATGCGGACAAGTTGGTGCCGAAGGCCGGTGTCTACGCCGTGTGGGTGCGTGTGGGCAAGGAGAAAACGCCGCGGCCGGCCATGATGAACATCGGGCAATGTCCCACGTTCGGTCACCACCAAACGACACTGGAGGTACACCTTTTCGACTACACCGGCGACCTCTACGGCCAGACCTTGTACGTAGGCTTTGTCCGCCGCCTGCGCGATGAACAGTGTTTTTCCGATGCGTCGGTCTTGGCCCAGCAGTTGGAGGCCGACCGTACCGCTGCCCTTAAGGCATTGTATCGTGTGAAAAATTTATGAAAATATGAAGAAAGCGGTTTTCTATACCCTGTTTTTTATTGCCGTCCAGTTGTTGGCGACGGGTGTCGTACAAGGTGTGTGCTGGTTGTTGGCGGAAACGTCCGTCTCTCTGAGTGCGCCCCATCAGCTCATTGTCACCCTGTCCGTCAGTAATATGGCCGTATTGGCGGTCTTTCTCCAACGGCGGTGGGCACCGTTGTCGCCGAGTTGGCTGTTGACGCGGCCATGGGGCGTACTGCTGTGGACTGCCGTGGCTTCCTTCGGTATGGCCATTCCCTTCGCCTGGCTACAGGAGCATCTGCCCGCCCTGCCCAACGTGGTGGAGGCAGAGATGCACAGCATCCTGTCCGACTACTGGGGCTATGCGGTGGTCTGTCTGTTGGCACCGCTGGTCGAGGAGGTGGTGTTCCGTGGCGGCGTGCTCCGTGTATTGCTGCGACAGATGCGCCCCTGGGTCGCCGTGGCCGTGTCCGCCCTGCTGTTCTGTCTGGTGCACGGCAATCCGGCGCAGATGCCCTACGCTTTTATAGCAGGTCTGTTGTTGGGCTGGATGTACTGGCGCACGGGTTCTGTACTGCCGGGCATCGTGTACCATTGGGTCAACAACAGTCTGGCCTATGTCGTCTTCCGTGTCTACCGCTATTCAGACGTGACGCTGGCCGATGTCTTCGGCGGTGAGCGGCCTGCACTGTTGGCAGCCGGATTCTCTCTGCTGATTCTTCTTCCTGCACTGTGGCAGTTGCATCTGCTGATGCGACGGGCATCGTAACGTGAAACGAAAAAGAGGATGTGCCTGTTTTGACACATCCTCTTCGGTCTGTTCCGATGTGCGCCAAGGCGCAACGTCCGTTTAGTTCATGGCAAAGAACAGGTCGTTGCCGGCCATCATGCGTGCCTTGTAGACACCATCGGAGTTGAGCGTGAAGTTCTCGGTCTCGCCGTTGATGTTGGCCATGATGGTGCCGTCGCCGTTGAAGCGGAAGAGTTCCTTCACTTCGCCGTTCTGCTCCATGGACCAGGAGTCGGTCTTCTCGTTGTGGATGAAGCGTGTCACGTCACCGTCGGGAGACTTCACCTCGTAGCCGTTCTTCGTGGTGGTCACGGCGTAGTAGCGGCCGTCCTTACCCATCACCTGCTTGGTCTTGCCGGTATTGGCCAGGGGATTGTTGCCGGTCCAGAATTCAATGGAGTTGAGCACCAGGGCGTCTGCCGTCATGCAGAGACCGCCGACAATCGGGGTGAGGATGAAGCCCACGATGGCATTGACATACTTGTTGTCGGTCATCACGGTTTCCCACTTGGCAAACTTGTTGAACAAGGTGAACGAACCGATACACGAACTGGTTGCGAAGCAACCGATGAGCAGCCATGCTGCCACTTTCACATTGATTTTTTTCATTGTCTTGTTGTTTTGATGAATAAAAATATGAATGTTTATAGATAAAAAACAGCTTCGGGGCCCACACAGAAGAGGAGGTCGAGGATGGACAGGTTGGACTGGAATCCGTTCCGTCCCTCGAACACCTGCCAGTAGCGGCGCGGCTGGAAGTCGGCATCAGGCCGGGGGTGTTTGGCATGGATGACGCTGCGGAAATCGTCCAGTGTCCCATGGTCAGCCGATCCTTCCGGCAGATAGGAAGACGTATAGTCCACCATGGGATGGATGTCCAGCAGCCGGCACACGGTCTGGCGCGCCTCTTCGTTGAAGTCGACCAGATAGTCGATACGGCGTTCGTAGAGCGGACGGATGTCGTCGGCATAATACTCAAAGAACGGGCTCTCGCTGTACGCGCTGCGGAGCGCATTCCAATGGACACGTCGCCATTGGTTGTGGTCGCTGATGCGCAGGTCTTTCACCTCGCGTCCGTCCGTCTGTTGCTCGACGGGAACGGTCAGTGCCTGAAGACCGTTGGCTGTGGCGATGATGCAGCGGTTGCGGTAGGTCTGTTTCTGGTAGGAGTCATGCTGCTCGATGAGTGTGCGGTCGTAGCGGTAGAGTTTCTGATACCACTGGACGGGGCCGAAACAGGCGGTCTGTAGCAATGCCGTCCTTACCATAGGCAGCTCCTTTCCGGGCGATAGCCCTCAAAGGGATTCCGGGTGTCGTCGTGGCTGTAGAGCACACCGACAACGCGCCCGATGACGTTGCACTCGCTGATGAAGCCCAGATGCTGCGAGTCGATGGGGTTGTCGTCGGCCAGCGCTTCCATCCAGTAGCTGTCATACGCATTGCAGGTGACGCGTCCGGGCACCAGCAGCGGGCCGCCGGACGTATGGACGGTGTCGCCGGGAATGGCCGTGCAACGCGCCACGCAGATGCCTTGCAGCGAGTCGCCGGGCATATCGAAAGCCACGATGTCGCCCCGCCGGACACCCTCGTGCAGCAGGCGGCTGTAAGGCAGCAGACCGCCTCCGCCGATGCGCAGTCCGTAGCTCCATCGGTTGACCAGCAGCCGGTCACCGGTGATGAATGTCGGGGCGAGGGCGCGTCCGTCTACCGTATAGAGCGAAAAGGCCAAGGTGCGAAAGCCCAGCACCAGCACGAATGCCGCTGCGAACGCTATCAGGAACTTCAGCCAGTTTGCCACGGATGCCGTTTATTTGATGTTGTCTACCAGGCGGAACACCCTGTTCCAGCGTATGCCCGAGAAGCCATGGCGGTCCGGGTCACTGCTCCACCAGATGAAGATGGGTTTCCCCACGATGTGGTCTTCGGGTACGAAGCCCCAGTACCTTGAGTCGAGTGAGTTGTGGCGGTTGTCGCCCATCATCCAGTAGTAGTCGAGCTTGAAGGTGTAGGATGTGGCGGCCTTCCCGTTGATGAGTATTTTCCCGTCTGCCACCTCCAGGGTGTTGCCCTCGTAGGTGCGTATGCACCGCTCGTAGATGGGCAGGTTGTCGGGTGTCAGGTCGATGCGCTTGCCCTTGGCGGGAATCCACACCGGCCCGTAGTTGTCGCGTGTCCAGTGCGTGTTGCCGTTGAGGGGATAGATGTCAAGCGTGCTGTCGTCGTTGCACAGCCGGATCTGCTCCACCAGGTCCTTGCGCCGGGAGAGCACGCTGACGGCGTGTCGGGTCAGTGGCAGATAGCCGACGGTGTTCAGCGACATCATGTCTTCCATCGTGATGCCCAGCTCCTCCATGAGGTCTTCGGGCAGGTTCTGCTTGAGTTTCAGCCAGTAGGCATACTGCACGTTGTCCGGTTCCTTGTTGGCCTTGCCGTCGAGATAGACGATGCGGTTCCGGATCTGGAGCGTCTGTCCGGGCAGGCCGACACAACGCTTCACGTAGTTCTCGCGCCGGTCGGCGGGTCGGGTGATGATTTCGCCGTACTCGCCCGGATTCTGTGCCACCTCCTGTCTTCCGGCCTGATAGATGAGGTCGAAATACAGGCGGCGCTGTTCCGCCGTGAGCGAGTCGGGGTTCGGGCGCTGCGGATAGATTTGATAGCCCAGCCGGTAGCAGAGCTGGTAGAAATCGTTGGACTGATATTGCGGGGCGGCACACAGCGTGTCGCCTGCCGGATAGTTGAACACCACGATGTCGTTGAGCTGCACCCTGCCAAAGCCCTTGGCGCGCCGGTACTGCCAGTGTGGCCAGTCCAGATAGCTCTTGCATTCGAATATGGGCAGCGTGTGCTGGGTCAGCGGCATGGAGAGCGGTGTCTCGGGAATGCGCGGCCCGTAGCTCATCTTCGACACGAAGAGGTAGTCGCCCGTCAGCAGCGACTTCTCCAGCGAACTGGACGGGATGACGTAGTTCTGGAAGAAGAACTGGTTGACGAAATACACGGCTACGAGGGCGAAGACCAGGGCATCCACCCACGACATGATGAAGCGGACGGGGCCTTCTGCGTCTTTCCACCACTGCCAGCGTATCTTCTTGGTGATGTAGACATCAAAGATGAACGGCACGACGAGGAGGCCGAGCCAGGACTTCAGCCACACCAGAAACAGCAGATAGAGCAGGAGGGCGACAGCAAACTTCGCCCACTGCTTCTTCATGTCGGGCTTTTCTTTTCTTTTCTCTTTCATGGCTTAGAACTTGAACATGTCGGATATGGTGAGCAGTCCCTGATGGTCTTTGGTGTATTCGGCTGCCAGCACGGCACCGAGGGCGAAGCCCTTGCGGCTGTGTGCGTCGTGGGTGATGGTGATGAGGTCGGCCTCCGAGTCGTAGCGCACGGTATGGATGCCCGGCACTTCGCCGCGGCGGATGTGGTCCACGCGCAGCATCTCGGGGTCAGTGGTCTCCTCCGTCCATGCCGTTTTGCGGTCGAGGCGCTCCACAATCTCGTCAGCCAGTGTGATGGCCGTTCCGCTGGGGTGGTCGAGCTTGTGGACATGATGGGTCTCCTCCAGTTCCACGTCGTATTGCGGGAACTGGTTCATGATGTGGGCCAGATAGCGGTTGACAGCCGAGAAGATGGCCACGCCGATGCTGAAGTTGGAAGCCCAGAACAAGGTCTGTCCCTCCTCGCTGCACATCCGGCGCACATCGTCGCCGTGGTCTTTCATCCATCCGGTGGAACCGCTGACCACTTTCACTCCTTGTGCAAATGCCTTGAGGTAATTGTCGTAGGCGGCCTGCGGCGCAGTGAACTCGATGGCGACATCGGCCGACCGGAAAGCGTCCGTGTCAAAGTCCTGCCGGTTGTCAATGTCGATAATGCTCACGATTTCGTGGCCACGTTCCTTGGCAATCTGTTCAATCATCTTGCCCATCTTGCCGTAGCCGATCAATGCTATTTTCATCTTGCCTTTGTTTTTAGAACGGTATGCGATATTGCCATACCACTTTGCAAAGGTATACATTTTTCACCACAAACCACTGCTTCGCAACAGAAAATAACATTTCCCGTGGATTTTTGTGGTGTTCTCCGCGTCAGCAGTGGATGTCGAAGGAGAAACGCACGCCGCCATCCTCGTTGCGGCACGCCGTGATAGTCCCGCCGTGCATCATGACGGCATTCTTCACGATGGCCAGTCCCAGTCCCGTCCCTCCCATCTTGCGGCTGCGCCCTTTGTCGACGCGGTAGAAACGCTCGAAGATGCGCGAGAGGTGTTCCTGCGGAATGCCCACGCCATTGTCGGAGAAGCAGAAGTGCCAGTAGTCGCCGGTCCGTCGGGCGGTCAGCGTGATGGTCGTGCCGTTTCCGGCGTATGCGATGGCGTTGTCGGTCAGGTTGCGGAAAATGCTGTAGAGCAGCGAGGCGTTGCCGCGCACGGTCAGCGGCGAGGGCAACCGGTTGTCGAAGGTCATCTGTCGGGCAGACAGTTGAAGGGCGGTCTCCTGCTGGATGTGGCTGACGGTCTCGTAGATGTCGACCGGAGTGAACTCGTAGCTGACGCGTCCGGAGTCGAGGCGGTGGAGGGTGGAGATGTCCTGCAGGATGGCGGTGAGACGTTGGGTCTGTGCAAAGCTGCGCTCCAGGAAGAGGTGGCGGTTCTCCTCGCTCATGTGGGTGTCGGTCAGGATGGTCTCGATGTAGCCCTGTATGCTGGCCACGGGCGTTTTCAGTTCGTGGGCGGCGTTCTGGATGAGTTCGTGCTTCAGGCGGTTCTGCTCTTCCTTGGTGTACTGCAGCCGCCGGTAGATTTTGATGATGCGCTCGGCAATCTCGCCCAGTTCGTCGCCGGGGAATTTCGTCAGGTCTTCCACGTCGAGACTCTCGTTGGCTGCGGCGCGTTTGGCGAAGATGCGCAACTGGTTGATGTTGCGGTCCAGTCGCTTGCCAAAGCGGAAGAGCAGACACGACAGCAGGGCCACGATGCCTAGTGCCACCCAGATGTAGCGTTGCTCCGTCTGGAGGGCTTCAGTCAGCGTGTGGTTGTAGGGTAGGGCAGAACGCACGATGTAGTGCTGTCCGGGGAAACGGGAAGCCGAGTAGAAATATTCCGTTCCCGTGCTGACGCTTTTCCGGTCGATGTCGGAACCGGCTCCGTGTGCCAGCGCCTCCTTCACCTCCTTGCGCTGCAGGTGGTTGCCCATGGCGGCGTAGTCCTTGCGCATATTGTCGTAGAACACGCGGCCTTGCTCGTCAATCAGCGTGAGGCGCAGTCCGGGGATGTGGTGGCGGCGTTCAAATCCGGCAACAGCCTCCTCCGAGTGGTCGCCGCCGGCAGCCAGCGACTGGCAGAGCTGCTCGTTGTAGTCCTGCAGTTGGATGTTGAGACGTTCGATCTTGAACTCTTTCTCGCGGTGGTGCTGGAACAGGATGGTCACCACGGCAAAGATGCAGAACACGGAGATAATCTGGAAGGAGAACTTGTTGCCTATGGACATGGTGGAACGGTTTTTTTGCGGTCGGTAACGGATGCCCCTGCGTGTCAGGGGTTGAAGTAATATCCGTAGCCCAGACGGGTGCTGATGCACGGGGCGTAGCGTCCGATTTTCTTGCGCATACGGGTGATGTTCACATCGACGGTGCGGTCGAGCACCATCACGTCGCTGGGCCACACCTGGTCGATGAGCTCCTGTCGGGAGAACACGCGGCCCTTGTATTCGAGCAACAGGCGCAGCAGTTCGAACTCCGTCTTGGTGAATGCCACCTCCTCGCCGTCGACCGAAACGGTCTTGGTGTTGAGATTGAGCACGAGGTGTTCGTAGCGCAGGGTGTCCGGTGCCGTCTGTATGCTGTGCGTGCTGCGGTTCAGCACGGCCTTGACGCGTGCCAGCACCTCCATGATGCGGAAGGGCTTGGCGATGTAGTCGTCGGCTCCGATGCCGAATCCCTGTAGCGTGTCCTGCTCGGTGTCCTTCGCGGTCAGGAAGATGATGGGCACATGGGCTGTCTGCTCGTTGGCCTTGAGGCGGCGTGCCAGGTCGAATCCCGACAGTCCACCCATCATGACATCGAGCAGCAGGAGGTCGAAGGCTTCCAGCGGCAGTTCCAGTGCCTCCTCTGCCGAGTTGGCTTCCGTCACCTCATAGCCGTTGTTGCGCAGGTTGTACGCAAGGATCTCGCAGAGGTTCTGTTCGTCGTCGACTACAAGGATCTTATACGTCTTGTCTTCTTTCATCGGTGCAAATATAGCGATTATTTTTCAATATCCCCACTTTCTGGGTCTTGAAAATCCATCAGGACCTCTTCTTCGTCGGGTTTGAGCAGTTTCTTGCCTGCACGGAGCTGGTGGCGCATGATGCTCAGCAGCTCCTGACTCTCCTGAAGGATGTTCAGATAGATGAGCGACACCTTGTATTCGCTGCTGTTGGTGGAACGCTGCATGCGGTCGATGTGGCGTTTGCGGTAGGTGGACAGCAGATTCTTGCAACTGTCGGCCTCCTGCATCGTGTCGCTGTAGCGGTCGAAGCGGCGGGTGTCCAACATCTGTGCCGTGTTCTTCATCAGTTCGTTGATGCGCTGGCGCAGGGGTTCAAACTCGTCCTTGTAGGCTTGCGGGAGTGGGGTGAAGTTGTTGTCGACGTGCTCCTTGGCCGGGTCGAGCATACGTTTCAGACAGTAGATGTACTGCTGGTTGCTGTTGAAGCCCAGGTGGAACCAGGTGTTGCGTTCGATGGAAATCTGTGCGGGAGATCGGCGCAAAGCCAGGAACTCTCTGCGGCGGATCTTCTCCAGCTCGTCCTGCTTGTCGCTCAAGGCACGCTGCACCCGGCGCAGGCCGCGCAGGTTCTGTCCCGAGAAGCTGTCGAGCAGGGCATCATACTGGTCGAGGGCAAACAGGCAGGTGCCGCTCTGTGTGCGGCTGACGTGCCGGCAGAGCACATCCCACACAATCTCGGGGTCGCGGCTGCGCATCATCAACTTGAACGAAGCATCCTCCGGACTCTCCTTCTTGACCTTCTTGGCGTACTGCACATTGCTGCGCACCAGCAGGAAGACGGCCAGTGCCATGAAACCGAACATGGCGATGAAACCGCCGAAATAGATGGTCAGGCAGACCAACGCACAGGCGGCGAATGCCACGCCGGCCGTCACGAACCAACCACCGATGACACTCATCACACCGGTGACGCGGAACACGGCACTCTCGCGGCTCCACGCACGGTCTGCCAGACTGGTACCCATGGCCACCATGAAGGTGACATAGGTGGTGGACAGCGGCAGCCGGTAGTTGGTGCCGATGATGATCAGTATGGAGGCCAGCACCAGATTGACGGCGGCGCGCACCATGTCGAAGGCGGCACCGTCGGCCAGAACGGCCTCTTCCTTGTTGAAGCGCCGGTCAATGGCCTGCATCAGTCCTTTGGGCAGGTATTGCATGAGGAAACCGCCGCACTCCTGCGTGGCGCGCACGATGCTTCTGGCGGCACGCGACGTGCCGAACATCTCGTCGCTCTCGTCCTGACGGCTCAGGTCTACGGAGGTCTTCACCACGTTCTGTGCTTTCTTCGACGTGGCCATGGCGAAAATCATGATGCCACCGGCGATGGACAGGTAGAGGAACGGTGTCTTTGCCGATTCCATCAGGGAAGTCATCATGAACGAATCCACATCCCCGGCACCGTTGCTCGCCCAGTCCTGGAACGAGGAAAGGCCGGCCAAGGGCACGCCGATGAAGTTGACGAGGTCGTTGCTGGCGAAGGCCATGGCCAGCGCGAAGGTGCCCATGAGCACGACGAGGCGGAACACGCTGACGCGCAGCATCAGCAACAGGTACGACAATACGGAGGCCACGGTAAAGACGGCGGCCAGCAGCATCGTGGTGTTCTCGCTGATCCACCGCTTGGTCTCGTCGGCAAAGACGGGCGACTTCGCCACGCCCTGTATGAAGACGAAGTAGGCCAGAATGGCAAAGGAGATGCCGCCGAAGACGGACTCTGCCACGCGGTTCTTCCCGGTGCGGAAGGTGAAGATGATGCGCGACAGCCACTGCACGATGACACCGCAGACGAAGGCCAACGCGACGCTGACGAAGATGGCCACGATGACGGACAGGGCCTTGTCGGTGTTCAGCAGGTCGGAGAGTTCAAGGGCGGGGTTGCCCGCCATCTTGACCAGCGCGAGGATGAACGTACCTCCCAACAGTTCAAACACCAGCGAGACGGTGGTCGAGGTGGGCAGTCCCAACGAGTTGAACACGTCGAGGATGACGACATCGGTCACCATCACGGCCAGAAAGACCACCATCACCTCGTGGAAGGTGTAGTTGACCGGGTGCATGATGCCGTGACGGGCCACGTCCATCATGCCTGCCGACATCATGGCTCCTGCGGCCACGCCGACGGAGGCCACGATCAGTACGGTGCGGAAGCGGGCGGCCTTGGCTCCTATGGCCGATTGCAGAAAGTTGACGGCATCGTTGCTGACACCGACGAAAAGGTCGAAAACTGCCAGTATCAGCAGGAAAGCGACGATAACGAGGTAGATTGTTTCCATCTGTTGTATTTGTTGTTTGTAATTTCCGCCGCAAAATTACGTCACACAAATTACAGCAGTATAACAATCCTGTTACAATCCCGTTACAGCCCTATTGTAACACGTTCTTAACGCTTTCGTCATTCTTCCGTAACACTGACAGATTATCTTTGCAACGGAAATAAAAAACGCAGAAACATGAACAACTATTACATGATGGACGAAAAACAGGCGGAGCGGATACGCTCCATGGTGGGATGGATCCGGTTGATCCTCCTTTTGGTTCTCCTCTTTCTTATAGGAGTGGCGGTCTGCTGACGGCTGACCGTCAGCAGGGATGCACGAGGTGGCGCATGGCGTGTCCACCCCAGTGGCTGTCGTTGACATACTGGAATCCGCAGGCGCGGTAGAGCCGCTCAGCCTGCGGGTTTCCTGTGTCCACGAGCAGGCCGACGCAGGGAAGTCCCATCTCCCGGGCGCGTCCGACGGAGGCTTCGAGCAGGCGGGTGGCGATGCCGCGCCTGCGGTAGTCGGGGGCTACGGCCAGACTGTCAAGGTAGAGTTCCCCGGGCTGCGTCTCGTCGTCCATACCGGAATGGTCGCGGTGCAGGAACCGCTTCGCATAGTCCACGAACTGCCGGCGCAGCGCGTGCAGTTGTCCGCCGTCGTAGCTCACCAGGATGCCGGCCACGCGGTCGCCGTCCATGGCCACCAGCGTGTTCCGGTAGCTGTACTGGCTGTCGGTGCGTTCCACCAACTGCGTCATCATCGTGTAGAAGTCGTCTATCGTCGCCCCTTCACCGCAGAAGTGCAGGCAGCACTCCTCGGTCATTGCCGCCATAATCAGCCGGGCAATGGCGGGTGCCTGTCCGGCGGTGGCGGTCTGTATCTCTATCGTGGTTTGGTTTTCCATCGGTTGATGTTTTGTCTCCTATTATAAATAAGGAGCACCGCCCTGACCCGGACGGTGCTCCCGTTGCTTATGGTCTGTTCCTGCGGGCATCAGTCGGCCATCTTGGCCTTGATCATCTCGCGGTTCAGACGTGCGATGTTGCTGATGGTCTCGTTCTTCGGGCACACCGCCTCGCAGGCGCGGGTGTTGGTGCAGTTGCCGAATCCGAGTTCGTCCATCTTGGCAACCATGTTCTTCACGCGGCGTGCAGCCTCCACGCGTCCTTGCGGAAGGAGGGCGAGCTGGCTGACTTTCGACGAGACGAAGAGCATGGCCGATCCGTTCTTGCAGGCGGCCACGCAAGCGCCGCAGCCGATGCAGGAGGCGCAGTCCATGGCCTCGTCGGCATCCGCTTTGGGGATGAGGATGGCGTTGGCATCCTGTGCCTGTCCGGTGCGCATGGTGGTGTAGCCGCCGGCCTGCATGATCTTGTCGAAGGCGTTGCGGTCCACCATGCAGTCCTTGATGATGGGGAAGGCGGCCGAACGCCACGGCTCTACGGTGATGACGTCGCCGTCGTGGAAGCGGCGCATGTAGAGCTGGCAGGTGGTTGCTCCGCGTTCGGTCTTGCCGTGCGGCGTACCGTTGATGTAGAGGGAGCACATGCCGCAGATGCCTTCGCGGCAGTCGTGGTCGAAGACGAAGGGTTCCTTGCCCTCGTTGATGAGTTCCTCGTTGAGGATGTCCAGCATCTCAAGGAACGAGGTGTCGTCGGGGATGTCCTTCATCTCGTGGGTGTCGAAGTGGCCTTGCTCTTTAGGGCCGTTCTGTCGCCAGAACTTGATGGTAAATGATATATTCATGATGCTTAGTTCTTGTAGTTACGTGTTTGTACCTTGATTGCTTCATACTCCAGCGGTTCCTTGATGAGTTCGGGCTCGTTGCCTTTGCCCTTGTACTCCCAGCAGCCCACGTAGAAGTAGTTCTCGTCGTCGCGCTTGGCTTCGCCTTCCTCGGTCTGGTATTCCTCGCGGAAGTGTCCGCCGCAGGACTCGTTGCGGGAGAGGGCATCGAAGGCCACGAGCTGTCCCATGGTGAAGAAGTCGCGCAGGTGGATGGCCTTGTCGAGTTCGACGTTGAGGCCTTCCTTCTTGCCGGGCACGAAGAGGTTGGTGTCGAATTCCTTCTCCAGCTCGTGCATCTTCTTCAGTCCTTCCTTCAGTCCTTCTGCGGTGCGTCCCATGCCCACGTATTCCCACATGATGTGTCCGAGTTCCTTGTGGATGGAGTCGACGGAACGCTTGCCATGGATGCCGAGCAGACGGTCGATTTCGGCGTTGACGGCCTTCTCGGCCTCGTCGAACTCGGGGCGGTCCGTAGGCACCTTGGCCCACACGGCCTGGTCGGCCAGGTAGTTCTGTATGGTGTAGGGCAGCACGAAGTATCCGTCGGCCAGTCCCTGCATCAGTGCGGATGCGCCGAGACGGTTGGCACCGTGGTCGGAGAAGTTGCACTCGCCGATGGCGAACAGTCCGGGGATGGTGGTCTGCAGCTCATAGTCCACCCAGATGCCGCCCATGGTATAGTGGATGGCGGGGTAGATCATCATGGGCTTGTAGTATTTCATGCCGTCAATCTCGTTGGCCACGTCGCCGGGGAACACGTCGGTGATCTCTTCATACATCTCGAAGAGGTTGCCGTAGCGTTGCATGATGACATCGAGGCCGAGGCGGTTGATGGACTCCGAGAAGTCGAGGAACACGGCCAGTCCCGTGTTGTTCACGCCGTAGCCCTTGTCGCAGCGTTCCTTGGCAGCACGCGAAGCCACGTCGCGCGGCACGAGGTTGCCGAAGGCCGGATAGCGGCGCTCCAGATAGTAGTCGCGGTCTTCCTCGGGAATCTCCCAGCCCTGCTTGGTGCCGGCCTGGAGGGCCTTGGCGTCTTCCAGCTTCTTGGGCACCCAGATGCGTCCGTCGTTGCGGAGCGACTCGGACATCAGCGTGAGCTTCGACTGCTTGTCGCCGTGTACGGGGATGCAGGTGGGGTGGATTTGCACGTAGGAGGGGTTGGCAAAGTAGGCTCCCTTGCGGTAGCACTGCACCGCGGCGGTGCAGTTGCACCCCATGGCGTTGGTGGAGAGGAAGTAGGTGTTGCCGTATCCGCCGGTGGCGATGACCACAGCGTTGGCGGTGAAGCGCTCCAGCTCACCGGTCACGAGGTTCTTGGCGATGATGCCGCGTGCGCGTCCGTCCACGATGACCACGTCTTCCATCTCGTAGCGGGTGTAGAGCTTCACCGTGCCGGCCTGCACCTGACAGGAGAGGGAGCTGTAGGCTCCGAGCAGGAGCTGCTGGCCGGTCTGTCCCTTGGCGTAGAAAGTACGTGACACCTGTGCGCCGCCGAACGAGCGGTTGGCAAGCATGCCGCCGTACTCGCGGGCGAAGGGCACGCCCTGTGCCACACACTGGTCGATGATGTTGTTCGACACCTCGGCCAGACGGTACACGTTGGCCTCGCGGGCACGGTAGTCGCCACCCTTCACGGTGTCGTAGAACAGGCGATAGATGGAGTCGCCGTCGTTCTGGTAGTTCTTGGCTGCATTGATGCCGCCCTGTGCAGCGATGGAGTGTGCGCGGCGCGGCGAGTCCTGGATGCAGAGGTTGATGACGTTGAAGCCCATCTCGCCCAGCGATGCGGCGGCAGAAGCGCCGGCCAGTCCGGTGCCCACCACGATGACATCGAGCTTCAGTTTGTTCTTCGGGTTGACCAGGCGCTGGTGGGCCTTGTATTCTGTCCATTTGCCGGCCACTGGCCCGGCAGGGATTTTCGAATCTACTTGTTTTGCCATAATTCAAAAGTGATTATAAGGGTTAGACTTCTATCCTGCGTAGCTGCAGAGGCTGGGGGCGAGTCCCGTGGCGAAGGCGGCCACCACGACCACGAAGGCCAGGACGAGCACGGTCACGTAGATGTTGCCGATCACGCGCCAGCGGTTGAACCACACCTTGCCGCTGATGCCGAGGGTCTGCATGGCCGACCAGAAGCCGTGGGTCAGGTGGAACCAGAGGGCGGCCAGCCAGATGATGTAGAGCACAGCGAAGACAGGGTTCTGGAAGGTGTCGATGATGAAGGCAAAGCCGTCGGAGGGCAGGTGTCCCATGGACGTGCCGAGCAGTTCGGCAAACATCATCTTGTACCAGAAGTTGAACAGGTGGAGCAGCAGTCCCACGATGACGATGAGCCCCAGCACGAGCATGTTCTGCGAAGCCCATTCCACCTTGGCGGGCTTGTCCGTCACGGCGTAGCGTTCCGACCCGCGCGCGGTGCGGTTCTGCGCCGTCAGGATGAAGGCGAAAACGATGTGAATGACGGCCAGTGCTGCCAACCCCAGGGTGGCGACGACGGCGTACCAGTTGGCACCGAGTGCCTCGCAGATCCAGTTGTATGCCTCGCCGGAGAACAGCGCGACTACGTTCATGCATCCGTGGAATGTCAGGAACAGAATCAGCGCAAGTCCCGTCACGGACATCACGACCTTTCTACCGATTGATGAATTGATTAACCACATAAAATGTTGAAATTTAATTATTTGAATTTTTGTATCTTCGTTTTCTGCTCTTTGGCCGCAAAGTTACGAAAAAACAACGAACTACGCAAACGTTTTCGTAAAAATCGTTAAACCTCCCGTTCACCCTACAGATCTTCGAGGGACAAGGAACCGATGTGGATGGTCATCTTGCGGAGTGCCGGTGTCAGTTCCAGCATGTTGTCCACCTTCTTGCGAAGGACTTCTTCCTTGTAGCGGTAGCCCTGTTTCTTCAGTTCGTAAACCCACGCCTCTTTCTCGATGAGGTCAACGGCAATCAGGTCGATTTCGTTGTCGCCTTTCCTGTCCCACCATTTCCCGACGATGTAGCGGCCTTCTTCCCGAAACTTCTTCATGAAGTATCGCTCCATCATCAGTCCGGACACTCCGCTGTAGTCGCGCCGGATAATCTCCCCGAGTGCTTTCAAGGCCTTGTTTTCCACCAATGCCTGGTATTTGTAGAAGAAGCGGAACCAGAAGGTCAGGAAGCAGTCGTTGATGGCGTATCGTGTCTTCTTGCTGTTCTCTTTGGCAAAGATGGGCAGCGACTTGGTGATGATTTTGTAGTAGTCCTCCAACTTCACCAGATAGGAACCGATGTTGCTGTGCTGCAGCTCGTTCTCTATCTCGGCGCGGGTCTTCATGCCACTGGCGATGCAGGTCAGAATGGAGAAGTAGGTCACGTAGTCGGTGCCGAACTCCTCGATGAGCGTGTTCCTGCCTTCGTTGATAAAAGGCGAATTCTCCTCTGTCAGTGCGGCCAGCATCCTGCTCTTGGTCGTCTTGCCTTTGTCAAGCAGCAGGGCAACATACCAGGGCACACCGTCGGTAATGCTGTAAAGTGCCAGCAAGTCCTCCGGCGTATATTTCGGATTGAAGTCTGCCAGAATCTGCTTCAGCACATCGGTGGTGAAGGGTTCAAGTGTCATCTTCTCGTCGGCGCGTCCGAACAACGGTTCTTCCTTGTCCTCGAAAATCTTGGTCATCAGCGTGAATACAGAACCGCTGATGATCAGGTTCAGATGGCTGTCGCGCTTGTGTAAGTCCCAATCGCGCTGAATGTCACTGAAAATGGCAGGGTTTATCTTCAGGAAATTCTGGAACTCGTCGATGATGAGTGTAAACGGACGGCTCTCCGACAGTTGGAGCACGAATCTGAAAACCTCAGAGAAGGTGCCCGGAGTGCCAAGAACCGGCACGTCCAGTTTCTCCCGTATCTCCCGCACATAGTCTTGACACAGCAATGTTTCCGCTTTCTTTCCCACAAAGAAATAAAGGATGGTGTCATCGCCACACCGCTGTGAGAGCTCGGTCTTTCCGATACGCCGGCGTCCCATCAGCACGGTCATTCTTGCTTCGCGTCGGCTTTGCTGCAAAACCTCGCCAAGCACCTGTTGCTCGTTAACTCTATCGTAGAACTTCATATCTTGGAAATAGTATTCGTCATTACCGTAATGGCCATTACTTTTTGCAAAGGTACGATTAAGTGAGGGAAAAACCAAATAAATTTGAGTTTTTCCGAGCGTGAGTACCTTCGACGCGCAGCGTCAGAGATAGTGCAAACCGATGGAAAAACCAAATAAACGACCGTTTTTTTCTTTTATTCCGGGCTGACGAACCTTTGCATACAGCGTGTCAACAGGCAACTGCAGAGGTTGAAAAAGCCCTTTCTTATGATTGCATGGCGGTCGCCGAAATGGTTTTTGGCGACCGCCATGCAATTACACGACGACCGCCAAACAATTACACGGCGGTCGCCATTCAATGTTTCGGCGACCGCCAAAGAACGGACGGATGCAACGTTTTGCACCATAAAGGCCGTATCTATCGTGTGTTATTCTGCGCATCATTCACCTGCAAAGAGAATAAAAATCCCATCGAATCCACACTACTTTCGGATAAAAATCGTATCTTTGCATCGTGAACACAAAAAGGCAGTGCGT